>NZ_JBQCXF010000352.1:0-3165 GCF_051956635.1 Neisseria sp. P0022.S010
GATGAATTCGCTTTCGGTCATCATGGCTTTTTGTGTGGTTTTTGTTTAAGATACCGAATCTTGCCACATTCGTAATGATGAAGAAAGTTTTACTGATGAAATACGGCGTATTTTTTGCAGCGGCAACGGTTCTGCTGCTCTCTGCCTGCGGCTACAAAGGCGATCTCTACCTGCCCAAAGAAGGCGACAAGGCGCACTTCGGCGTGATTCAAACCGGCTTGAAATTCGATACGGCCAAAGAACCGACCACTCAAACCAACGATTAAAAAAGACTTCACAAACATGACTTTATTCTGCGAACAACTCCCTTATACACACCTTGCCGAAGAGTTTGGTACGCCGCTTTATGTGTACAGCAAATCTGCGCTGACCGAGGCGTTTGAAAACTACCAAACCGCGTTTGCCGCTTTAAATCCGCTTGTCTGCTACGCAGTGAAAGCGAATGGCAACCTGAGCATCATCAAGCACTTTGCTTCTTTGGGGAGCGGTTTTGACATTGTGTCCGGCGGCGAGTTGGCGCGTGTTTTGGCGGCAGGCGGCGATGCGGCGAAAACGATTTTTTCCGGTGTGGGCAAGAGTGAAGCAGAAATTGAATTCGCACTGAATGCAGGCGTGAAATGCTTCAATATGGAGAGCATTCCCGAAATCGACCGCATTCAGAAAGTTGCCGCGCGTTTGGGTAAAGTCGCTCCGGTTTCCCTGCGCGTCAACCCCGATGTCGATGCCAAAACCCATCCTTATATCTCCACCGGCCTGAAAGCCAACAAATTCGGTATTGCCTATGCCGATGCGCTTGAGGCCTATCGTCATGCTTCCCGACAAAGCCATTTGAAAATTGTCGGTATCGACTGCCATATCGGCTCGCAACTGACCGACCTCAGCCCGCTTGTCGAAGCCTGCGAACGTATCTTGGCCTTGGTCGACCAACTGGCAGATGAAGGCATTGTGTTGGAACACTTGGACTTGGGCGGCGGTGTCGGCATTGTTTACCAAGATGAAAATGTGCCTGATTTGGGCGCGTATGCCAAAGAAGTTCAAAAACTGATGGGTACACGCCGTCTGAAACTGGTTCTTGAGCCCGGCCGCAGTTTGGTCGGCAATGCAGGTGCGTTGTTGACACGCGTCGAATTCGTCAAACATGGCGAAGAGAAAAACTTTGTGATGGTCGATGCGGCGATGAACGATTTGATGCGTCCGGCGCTTTATGATGCCTATCATCACATCGAAGCGATCGAGACCAAAGACATTGAGCCTTTGACTGCCAATATCGTCGGCCCGATTTGCGAAACCGGCGACTTCCTCGGCAAAGACCGCACCATCGCCTGCGAAGAGGGAGATTTGCTGCTTATCCGCAGCGCCGGTGCGTATGGCTCAAGCATGGCGAGCAACTACAACACGCGCAACCGTGCGGCGGAAGTATTGGTTGACGGCAACGAATGCAAACTTATTCGCCAACGTGAAACCATCGAGCAGCAAATGGCCAACGAATTGGCTTGTTTGTAAGGTTTGATTGTTTAAAAGGCCGTCTGAAAGCTTGATTGACTTTCAGACGGCCTTTGTTATGAAAGAAAAGGGCATGTATCCAACACGCCCTTTTTTAGCTAATCAATAATGCGGCGGAATCTCGTCGCGCAGGCTGTACGGTTCGCGTTCGCCGTTTGCGCCTTTATCCTGCATCCGTTGATACAGAAGCCGCAGCTGGCCTTGCTGCAAATCCAAAGCCTGCTGCATCTTGGCGATGGTGTCGTTCAGACTGCCGATTAAATCTTCCTGCAAGGCCGTCTGAATTTCCAGCTCCGTGACGCGGTGTTCCAATTCCCGAATATCGCTCATATTACAGCACCATTGCGGCAATCCAGCCGGCAGCCATCAGCGGGATATTGTAGTGGATAAAAGTCGGGATAACCGAATCGCGGATGTGGTCGTGCTGACCGTCGGCGTTCAGTCCCATGGTCGGGCCGAGTGTCGAGTCGGAAGCAGGGGAGCCTGCATCGCCCAGCGCACCGGCCGTGCCGACGATGGCGACGGTCGCCATAGGCGAGAAGCCCAAGCTAATGCACAAAGGCACATAAATCGCGGTAATAATCGGCAAAGTTGAGAAAGACGAGCCGATGCCCATGGTCACCAGCAAGCCGACGCACAACATGGTCAATGCGGCCATGCCTTTATTGCCGCCGAACAAAGCCATGCTGTGTTCGACCAAAGGCTGAATCTCGCCGGTCGCGTTCATTACGGCGGCGAAACCTTGTGCCGCAATCATAATAAAGCCGACCATCGCCATCATTTTGATGCCTTCGCCGAACACATCGCTGGCGGCGGAGCGGTTCATCACGCCCAACATCATAAACACGGCAAAGCCCAACATAGCGCCCAATACCAGCGAACCATCATACAAAAGCTGAATAGCAAAACACACGGCAATCGCCACGGCCGCCACCAAGCTGCGATAGGTTGAAGGCTCTTGTTGTTGCACTGCCGCACGGTTGTCTTCCGTGTCAGTGGTATTGTTTTGATAAATACGCGGCTTACGGTAGTGCAAAAAGGCCAGCAGCAAACCGGACACCATGCCCAAAGCCGGAATCGCCATTGCATGCATCACATTGATGCCGCTGGTGTCCATGCCTGCCGAGCGGATATTGCCCAACATGATGTCGTTCAAGAAGATGGCGCCGAAACCGTAAGGCAGAAACATATAAGTCGTTACCAAACCAAACGTAATCACGCAGGCCACCAAGCGGCGGTCGAGTTTCAAACGGTTGAACACCAACAGCAGCGGCGGAATAATCATCGGGATAAACGCGATATGAATCGGCACAACGTTTTGGCTCATCACGCCCATGCACAAAATAATCGCCAGCAACAGCCATTTGACCGCGCCTTCGCCTTTCGCATTGCCTTCGCCTCCGTTGAGCTTGCGGATAATCACACCGGCGAGCTGTTGCGGCAGGCCGGAATGCGTGATGGCCATGGCAAACGCGCCGAGCATGGCATAAGACAGCGCGATTTGCGCCCCGCCTTTCAGGCCTTCGTTAAAAACTGGAATAATCCCTTGCTGCACCACATCGCCGGCCGCGTTGGTTACATTCTCCAAAGGCATACCGGCCACCAAGCCGCCGACAAACGCGCCGACAGCCAAGCTGAGCACCACATGCACGCGCGATAAAG
>NZ_JBQCXF010000353.1:0-3156 GCF_051956635.1 Neisseria sp. P0022.S010
TTTGCCCTCTCCCCGGCCCTCTCCCACGGGAGAGGGAGTAGATGTCGGGATGTCGAGGATGTTGTGGGCGGGGTCGAAGGCGAAGGTTTCGCTGCGGCCGGTTTGGCTGTTGCGGGCTTCCTGAATGCGTCCGATTTTGTCGTAAACGTAATGGAGGACGCCACTTCTTTGGTCGGCGCTTTGAATCAGGTTGCCGGCTTTGTCGTAGGCGTAGCGGCGGTTGACGGCGCCGCCGGCGAGCGGGGTTTGTTTGCCGCGGGATGTTGGTGTGCCGCTCCAAACGGTACGCTGGCTTTTCAGACGACCCATGGGGTCGTAGTCGTACAGGCTGCTGATGCTGCCCTGCGTCCTTTGGATTTCGCGGTGCAGTTTGTCGCGTTCGATGTCGCTGATGACTTCGCCGTCTAGGCTGATTTGGTGCAGGTGTCCGCTGCCGTAGTACAGGTAATCGATATGGCGGCCGTCGGGCAGGATGGTGCGGATGCGGTTGCCCAACGGGTCGTATCGGTAGCCTACGGTGGCGCTTTGTCCGTTGTGGACGGTGGTTTCGCCGATGAGGCGGTCGAGTTCGTCGTAGGCGAGTTCGACGCTGCTGTGGTGGTTTCGGGCTTTGGTCAGGTTACCGGTAATGGGGTCGTATTCGAAACGGGTGCGGCTGATGCCGTCGTCTTTGCTTTGTCCGTTGCGGCCGGAGACTTTGCGGCTTTGTTTTTCGATCAGTTGGCCGAGGATGTTGCGTTTGAACCGGTGGATGTGCCAAGTTTCGGGACGCTCTTTCAGACGACCTTGATCGGTGCTTTGGCCGTATTCAGTCTGTTGAACCAGTTGTCCGGCGGCATCGTAGCCGTAGGCAGTGATTTTGCCGTCCCAGCCGGTTTCTTGGATCAGGTTGTCGGTTTGGTCGTAATCGAGACGGTAGGTTTCGCCGTTTTCGTTGGTGAGGACGGTCAGACGGCGGGCTTTGTCGTAGGCGTAGGCGAAGGTATGGCCCAGCGCGTTGGTGCGTTTGAGCGGCAGTCCGTCCACTGCGAGTTCGTAGGCGGTTTTGGCACCGAGTCCGTCGATGTGGGCGGTCAGACGGTTGAGGCGGTCGTATTCGAAGGTTTCGTGACTGCCGTCGGGGTAGTCGGTACGGACGGGGTTGCCTGCTGCGTCGTAGTGGTGGCGGGTGGTATGGCCCAGCGCATCGGTAACGGTTTCGAGATCGCCGTATTCGGTGTAACCGAAACGAGTGGTTTCGCCGGTACAGTCGGTGAAGCTGACGAGTTGGTCGAGGGTGTCGTAGTGTAGGCGTCGGGTTTTGCCTAAGGCGTCGGTAATGGTTTCGGGCAGCCATCGGGCGTTGTAGCCGTAGCTGGTGGTGTAACCGGCGGGGTCGGTGATGCTGATGAGGTTGCCGCGTTTGTCGTAATCGTAGGCGGTAATCCTGCCTGCGGGATCGTTGACGGCAACCGGCAGGTTGAGGGTTTCATGGTAGTCGATTTGGGTGCTGCTGCCGTCCGGCGCAGTGATGGCGATGACGTTGCCTTCGGTATCGTATAGATAGCGGGTTTCGCGTCCGAGGGGATCGCGCTCTACGGTAATGCGGCCGTAGCTGTCGCGTTCGCTGTCGCTGCGTTGTCCGTCGGCGTCGATGCGGTAAATAAGTTCGCGGTTTTCGTCGAAACCGTACACTTCCGTCCGCCCCAGTGCGTCGGTAACGACGGTATGGTCTTTGCGGTAGTCGAACGTCCATTCTTCGCCAAGGTTGTTGCTGCTCTTGAGCACTTTGCCGTCGGTGTCGTAACGGTCGTATTCGTAGCGGGACACCAGTCCATCGGGCTGGCTGTGTTCGACCATGATGTGGTTGCGGTAGGCGAAACCGCGCAGTTTTTTACCGTCGCGGCCGTAAACGGTGGTCAAATCGCCGTAGCCGTCGTAGTCGTAGCGCACCAGTTCCTTGCCGTTGAAGGTGACGGAGGTGAGGCGGTTGACGTAGAAACGTTCGTCTTCAGAAACGAAGACGTCCCGTTCTCCGGCCGGGTCGAAGTCGGGATCGTTGTCGTGCAGACGGATGGAGGAGAATACGGGTTGGAAGTGTCGGCCGCTGCCGTCGTAAATGCTGTGCGGCAGTCCGTTGTCGTCGTAGCAGAAGCGGATATGGCGGCCGTTGCGGTCGAGTTGGGCGACCAGTTGGTAAATGCCGCAGCCGGAATCGACTTCGGCAAACAGCAGCCGTGCACCGCCGTCGGGAGAGGCGATTTGGTAGAGGTCGTCTGAAATCTGAGAAAAGAAGATTTGTTCGTAAGGATCGAAATAGGCGTCATCTAGACCGTAGGGGTCTTCTTCAGCAGAAGCAGGTCGCGGTGCAGCCTCTTCTTCATATAAATCGTCTTCATCTTCGTCATCTGCGGAATAAGGCTTGTCCGCTTCATCGCTAATATCCGGCAACGGAATTTCCCTGCCCTGCTCATCAATATAAAGGAATCCGTCGGCAGTACGGGCAAGACGCATAGAGAACGGCAGCGACCAACCTTGTCCCAGCCAGCCGTTGCCGATTTGGTCGGAATAATAGCTGCGCTGCCAAACAAGGGGAAGCGGGGAATCGAAAGCAAAGTCGGTCTCTGTATCGTCAAATAGGACTTTGATACCAAGTACAGCATTAACAGGGTTACCGATAGCTGCAGCAACCTTACAGGGTATGCAGTGACCATGACCAGAAGTAACCACCCCACCATCAGAACCTGCTCCACTACCCCCACCGAAACCACTAACCATTTTTCGAGAAGGTAGCCTAATACTAGGCAAACCTGGAACCATTGAAGCGAGCGAAACTACATCAGATACAGTATCAGCCACATTAGCTGCAGCAGAGTCAGGAGCAACCAAAGAAAGGGCACTAGAGGCCACATCGGCCACCATCTCTATCACATCTACCGGCCCGGCCGCATTAGTCAGCGGCTCTGGCGGATTGGCAGAACCTTGAGACACCATAGCAGGTGCAGAAGGTTGAGGAACAAGAATACCTATGGTGTTACCGGAAGAGGACATGCGATTACTCCGTCGAAATCCTAATTAATCTACAAGTAGAAACCTCAAAACAAGGAACCTCAATTACTTTCTGAGGACTTTGAACACATTATTTTGCAAAATTATAACAAACAATAAGCTATAAAT
>NZ_JBQCXF010000354.1:0-3154 GCF_051956635.1 Neisseria sp. P0022.S010
TTTCATATTCAGCATACCATAGGCATTTGTATTTTCTTAAAGTATTAAAGATTATACAAAACCAAGGCCATCTGAAACTTTGTCAGACGGCCTTTGTTTTATTTATATCAAAATAAACTATTCTTCACCCAGTAATTGCTCGCGGGTCAACAAGAATACAAACCCATCGCCACCGCTGGTTTCCAACCAAGTAAACGGTAATTCGGGATAAGCCGCTTCCAATACCTCACGGTTGTGACCGATTTCAACCAACAATACACCTTTCGGATTCAGATATTTTGCCGCTTGCAGAATGATTTGACGTGTAGCGTCCAAACCATCTTCGCCACTGCCCAAAGCCAATTCCGGCTCATGCAGGTATTCATCAGGCAACGCTTCCACAGATTCCGCATCGACATAAGGCGGATTGGAAACAATTAAGTCGTATGTTTCATCCAAACCTTCAAACAAATCGGTATGCACCAAGCTGATGCGGTCTTCCAAACCATAATCTTCAATATTGATCGCGGCCACTTCCAGCGCATCCAAGCTTAAATCCACGGCATCGATTTGTGCATCGGGATAGTGATGCGCCATTTGAATGGCCAAACAGCCGCTACCGGTACACAAATCCAAAGCTCGATGCACCAACTCATCGTGTTCAATCCAAGGACGGATACCGTCGCCAAGCAATTCATAAATGAAAGAACGAGGCACAATAACGCGCTCATCGACATAAAAATCAAACTCGCCCTGCCATGCCTGATGCGTCAGATACGCGGCAGGAATATGCTCAACCGTACGGCGTTCGATAATGGACAACACTTCTTCCTTCTCACTTTGCAACAATTTGGCATCCAAATAAGGTTCCAACGTATCCAAAGGCAGGTTCAAAGTGTGCAAAATCAGATAGGCCGCCTCGTCATGGGCATTATCACTTCCGTGTCCGAAAAACAGTCCGGCATCATTAAAACGGCTGACGGCGAAACGCAATAAATCGCGAACAGTGGTCAGCTCTTGAGCTGCTTGGTTGAACATAATGTTTTGTCTTGTCAATTTAAGAATGTTGAAATTATAACAGAAAGGCCGTCTGAAAACTTTTCAGACGGCCTTCGATTTAATTCAGCTTAAGATTATTTATCGCGGCTGAATACGATTTTGGTAGCTTGGATAGCAACGCAGACAGCACCACCGATAAAGATCAAGTCAGCAGCGGTACGAACCCAACGCAGGGTATCCAGGATTTCCATTTGCAGGAATTCTTCGCTACGTGCATACCACAGACCGTGAGTGATAGAAGCGTAAGCTTGAATTACGCCGACCGGCAACAGGCTGATGGCAATCATACCCACCAGACCGCCGTTCAGCAGCCAGAAGCCCCAAGTCATGAGTTTGTCGTCGAAATGTGCGTTTGGTTTCAGGTAGCGGGCAACCAGCAATACGAAGCCCAGTGCCAAGAAGCCGTACACACCGAACAGAGCCGCGTGAGCGTGAACTGCAGTAGTGTTCAGACCTTGGATGTAGAACAGGGAAATCGGCGGGTTAATCAGGAAGCCGAATACACCGGCACCGATCATGTTCCAGAAGGCAACTGCTACGAAGCACATCAAAGGCCAACGCAGACGTTTTGCCCAGTCGGACAGATGTTGGTAAGACCAGTGTTCGTAAGCTTCACGACCCAGCAGAACCAAAGGCACAACTTCCAAAGCGGAGAAACATGCACCGATTGCCATAGAAGCAGAGGTAGAGCCAGAGAAGTACAAGTGGTGCAATGTACCTGGGATACCGCCCAACATGAAGATGGCGGCAGCCGCCAGAGTAGAAGCAGTAGCGGTACTACGGCGGACAAAGCCCATGTTGTAGAAGATGAATGCGAAGGCGGCAGTAGCGAACACTTCGAAGAAGCCTTCTACCCACAGGTGAACCACCCACCAACGCCAGTATTCCATCACGGCGATTGGAGATTTCTCACCGTAGAACAGGCCAGGAGCGTAGAACACACCCACACCGACCATAGAAGCTACGAAGATAGCCAACAGGTTTTTGTCTGTACCTTTTTCTTTAAAGGCAGAGATAGTACAACGCAACATCAGGAACAGCCACAACAGCAAGCCGACCATCAGCAGAAGTTGCCAGAAGCGACCCAAATCCAAGTATTCGTAACCTTGGTGGCCGAACCAGAAGTTCAGTTCAGGTGGAATGATGTGAGTTAAAGCAAAGAAATTACCTGCGTAAGAACCGCCGACTACGATGAACAGGGCGATGTACAGGAAGTTCACACCGGCACGTTGGAATTTAGGATCTTTACCGCCGTTCACAATCGGAGCTAAGAACAGACCTGCTGTCAGGAAGCCGGTTGCAATCCAGAAAATAGCGGATTGAATGTGCCAAGTACGGGTCAACGCATATGGGAACCAGTCGGCCATTTCAAAGCCCAGTGCGGTATCGATACCGTAGAAGCCTTGACCTTCGACAGTATAGTGAGCGGTCAAACCACCCAACAGTACTTGTACGACAAACAGCGCAACAGTCAGGAATACATATTTGCCCAACGCTTTTTGAGAAGGAGTCAGTTGTACTTTAGAGATAGGATCTTCAGTAGGTACTTCAACCTCTTCATGCTTGGTCAAGAAAGAGTAACCCCACATCAACAAGCCGATACCCATCAGCAACAATACCACGCTGGTGAAAGACCACATGTAGTTTTCAGTAGTCGGTACATTGTTGATCAAAGGCTCGTGTGGCCAGTTGTTGGTGTAGGTGAAAGTCTCGTCAGGACGGTTGGTCGAAGCAGACCAAGAAGTCCAGAAGAAGAAGTTGAACAGTTTTTCACGCGCTTCTGGGCTTGGCAATGTGTTGTTTTTCATTGCAAAGTGTTCGCGAGTGGTTTGGAACTTAGGATCGTCACTGTACACACCGTGGTAGTAAGGCAGGATGCTTTCGATCGCTTTCACACGAGTTTCACTGACAACGACAGAACCATCTTCCTTAACACGGCTTTGGTTGCGGTATTCGTCAGCCAAACGGGTTTTCAGAACAGCTTGTTCTTCAGGAGAAACTTCGTCAAATTTTTTGCCGTAAGTTTCTTGCGCAGTCAGATCCAACCATGCAACCAGCTCGCGGTGCAGCCAGTCGGCAGTCCAGTCCGGAGCTTGGTATGCACCGTGACCCAATA
>NZ_JBQCXF010000355.1:0-3129 GCF_051956635.1 Neisseria sp. P0022.S010
ATTCAAAAACTGCCGATTTCCCAATATCCGTCCGTTGCTGCACCGACCATTACTTTGCGCGCTACTTATCCGGGCGCTTCTGCTCAGGTAATGGAAGACAGCGTACTGGCCGTTATCGAACGTAATATGTACGGTGTGGAAGGTTTGGACTATATGACGACTTCTGCCAATTCCAGCGGCAGCGGCAGCGTCAGTCTGACGTTTACACCGGAAACCAATGAAGATTTGGCGCAGGTAGACGTGCAGAACAAATTGTCGGAAGTGTTGTCCACATTGCCCTCTACCGTACAGCAATATGGTGTAACCGTATCTAAAGCGCGTTCCAACTTCTTGCAAGTGGTCATGCTTTCTTCTGAAAAGCAATCCATTGAGGAAATGAACGATTACGCCCAGCGCAATATCATTCCTGAACTGCAGCGTATCGACGGGGTAGGGCAGGTACAATTGTTTGGTGCGCAACGCGCCATGCGTATTTGGGTTGACCCGAAAAAACTGCAAAACTACAACCTGTCTTTTGCAACGGTAACCAATGCGCTTGCGACACAAAATATTCAAATTTCAGCGGGCTCTATCGGTTCTTTGCCGGCGGCTGCAGGTCAGACTATTTCAGCAACTGTGACGGCGCAAGGTCAGCTGAGCACTGCTGAAGAGTTTGGCAACATCATTTTGGTATCCAATATCGATGGTTCTAATGTCTATCTGAAAGACGTTGCCAAAGTCAGCTTGGGTATGCAGGATTATTCTTCTTCCACCCGTTTGAACGGTGTGAACACCACCGGTATGGCAGTGATGCTGTCTAACAGCGGTAACGCTTTGGCAACGGCGACTGCCGTGAAAGAAAAAATGGCGGTTTTGCAGAAGTATTTTCCAGACGGCATGAGCTGGAAAGTTCCCTACGATACTTCCAAATTTGTGGAAATTTCGATTGAGAAAGTAATCCATACACTTTTGGAAGCCATCGTATTGGTATTCTTGGTGATGTATCTCTTCCTGCAAAACATCCGCTATACGCTGATTCCGACTATTGTTGTGCCGATTTCCCTGTTGGGCGGTTTTGCCTTTATCTCATACATGGGTATGTCGATTAACGTATTGACCATGTTTGCGATGGTATTGGTGATCGGTATTGTGGTCGATGACGCGATTGTGGTCGTTGAAAACGTTGAGCGTATTATGGCGAGTGAAGGTCTGTCGCCTAAGGCTGCAACCAAAAAAGCGATGGGTCGGATTTCCGGCGCGGTGATTGGTATTACTGCCGTGTTGATGTCCGTATTTGTTCCGCTGGCAATGTTTAGCGGTGCAACAGGTAACATTTACAAACAGTTTGCCTTGACCATGGCGGCATCGATTGCATTCTCCGCATTCCTTGCCTTGACGCTGACTCCGGCATTATGTGCCACCATGCTCAAACCGATTCAGAAGGGTCATCACGAAGAGAAAAAAGGTTTCTTCGGTTGGTTTAACAAAAAATTCGACAGCTGGACACACGGCTACGAAGGCTGGGTTGCCAAAGTCTTGCGCAAGACTTTGCGCATGATGGTTGTCTATATTGGTTTGACTGTTGTGGGCGTATTCCTGTTTATGCGTCTGCCGACTTCCTTCTTGCCGACTGAAGACCAAGGTAACTTGATGTTGAGCGTACAGCTGCCTGCCGGCGCGACCAAAGAGCGTACCGATGCAACTTTGGCTCAAATCACTCAACTGGCGAAATCTGTACCTGAGATCGAGAACATTATTACCGTTTCCGGCTTTAGTTTTAGCGGTTCCGGCCAAAACATGGCTTTGGGCTTTGTCATTCTGAAAGACTGGAGCGAACGTACTGCTCCGGGCAGCGATGCGACTTCTATTTCCGGTAAGTTGACCGGCATGATGATGGCTACGCTGAAAGACGGTTTCGGTTTGGCGATTGTGCCTCCTGCCATTATGGAATTGGGTACAGGCTCCGGCTTGACGATTTACCTGCAAGACCGTAACAACAGCGGCCATGCCGCATTATTGGCCAAGCGCAATGAGTTGATTGACAAAATGCGCAAAAGCGGTTTGTTTAACCCAAGTACCGTTCGTGCGAGCGGTTTGGAAGATGCGCCGCAGTTGAAAATCGACATCAACCGTTCCGCCGCAGCCGCACAAGGTATTTCGTTCTCTGATATCCGTACTGCTTTGGCTTCTTCTTTGGGTTCGTCTTATGTCAATGACTTCCCGAATCAAGGCCGTCTGCAACGCGTGATGGTACAAGCTGATGCGAGTGCCCGTATGCAGCCTGCCGATATTCTGAACCTGACCGTACCGAACAAATCCGGCGTGGCCGTACCGCTTTCTACCATTGCTACTGTTTCTTGGGAAAACGGTATGGAACAAAGCGTCCGCTTCAATGGTTATCCGGCAATGGAGCTTTCCGGCTCGCCTGTTAATGGCGTATCTTCCGGTCAGGCCATGGCTGCGGTACAGCAAATGGTGGATGAAATGGGCGGCGGTTACAGTCTGGAATGGGGTGGTCAGTCTCGTGAAGAGGCTAAAGGCGGCTCGCAAACTGTCGTGTTGTACGCATTGGCCGCTGCCGCTGTATTCTTGGTATTGGCTGCTTTGTATGAAAGCTGGTCTATCCCGTTGGCGGTTATCCTTGTGATTCCGTTGGGCTTGATTGGCGCGGCATTGGGCGTAACCGGACGTAACATGTTTGAAGCATTACTGGGCAGTATTCCGGCATACGCCAACGATATCTACTTCCAAGTCGGTTTCGTTACGGTGATGGGTTTGAGTGCGAAAAACGCGATTTTGATTATCGAGTTTGCCAAAGACCTGCAAGCGCAAGGCAAGAGCGCGCTTGAAGCTGCGCTTGCCGCCGCACACTTGCGTTTCCGTCCGATTATCATGACTTCGTTTGCCTTCATCTTGGGCGTGGTACCGCTTTATGTTGCCAGCGGTGCCAGCTCCGCCAGCCAACGTGCGATTGGTACGACCGTGGTCTGGGGTATGTTGATCGGTACGATTCTGTCTGTGTTCCTTGTGCCTTTGTTCTATGTGGTTGTGCGCAAATTCTTTAAAGAAACCGCACACGAGCATGAGATGGCCGCCAAACACGCCGCTGAAGCCGGCATGATTGAAGACGGTAAACACGATTCAGACAAG
>NZ_JBQCXF010000356.1:0-3128 GCF_051956635.1 Neisseria sp. P0022.S010
ACCATGAGGCTTTAGCAACCATCTATTCTATAACGTCTAATATAAAAGGCCGTCTGAAATCCTATTTTCAGACGGCCTTTGCTCATTCAGCCTTTAAATTATTGCGGCTTTTTCTGCTCTTCGCGTACTTTGTCCACCAACTGGTCAATCGTGGTCATGCCGGACTGCCAGTCTTTAAATTCGACTTGGTATTTGCCGCCGACGATAACGGTCGGTGTGCCGCTGATTTGGAATTTATTGGTCAATTCTTCCATTTGAGCCGCACGCGCTTGACTTTCGGGCGCTTCAAATGCAGCCAATACTTTTTTGCCGTCAAATGCAGTTTGCTCGGACAACCATTTTTTCAGGGTATCGGTATCGGCTAGATTGATTTTTTGATTAACCATCGCATCGAAAATATGGCTGTTAGCTTTATCTGATTCACCGGCCATTTCCACTGCGGCCGCCAAACGTGCCAAAGGTTTCATTTCATCACCCCACACGACATGCTCCCGGCGCATATAGGTATCGTCTTTAAACGTTTTGATGTGCTCGCTCAAGACCGGCTCAAGATGGGCGCAATGCGGGCAGAAGTAGCCGAAGAATTCCAATACTTCGATTTTGCCGGCCTGCTGTTGCGGAATCGGATTGGACAATACGGTGTAATTGACACCTTCGGTCAATGCGGCAGGGGCTGCCGGAGCGGATGTGTTGCTTTGGGCGCTGTCTGCCGGAACGCTGGTTTCCGCCTGTTTGCCGCAAGCGGCCAATGCCAACAGGGTTAATGAGGTCAAGGCTAAGGTTTTCAGTTTCATAGGTATCTCTTTACATTCAAATCAATGGGCGGATTTTATGGCATTTTGTTGGAGGTGTGTTCAATTTGAGTGAAAAAATGTGTTTAGTTTTATTTCAACCTTTATAAAAGGCCGTCTGAAATATGGCTTAGATCATAGCCTTATTTTCAGACGGCCTTTGCCTGATTTCATCAGAAACGGTAATTTACCCGGGCAGTATAGCCGCGCGGATTACCCGGCATGGCATCCGAACGCCAATATTTTTGATTGAGCAGATTGGCCGCAGCAAAGGTAACGTTGACGTTTTTATGGTTCCAGCCAAGCATGGCGTCAACTCGGGCAAAGCCTGGAAGCGTAGTCACTTCTTTGTTTCTTGAGTCGTAGCCGTAGCGTTTGCCTGTACCGGTTACGCCGATTTCACCGTAGAGGTTTTCGGTCGGGGTATAACGGAAAAACAGGTTGCCGGTAACGTTGCTGGTGTTATTCAAATGGATGCCCACTCGGTCGGGATTTTCTTTGTCTTCAACGACTTTCGCCTGCATCACGCCCAACGAACCGCGCAGATAGAGTTTTTTGGGAATGATTTGCCCGATGGCGGACAATTCCACGCCGCGCGAACGGTGTTTACCGCTGACTGCCCAAGTGTAGGGATCATTTTGCGCGTCGGGGCGGTAGCGGATATTGAAGCGTTCGATTTGGTAGGCAGACAACGTAGTGCTGAGGCGGTCGTCCAGCCAACTGCTTTTCACGCCGGTTTCGTATTGGCGGGTGTACTCGGGGTCGGCGTTGAACACGGCGGCAGACGACGTGTCGATACTCAAATAGCCGCCGCGTCCGCCATAAGGCGCGAAGCCTTTGTTATACGAGGCGTAAAGTGTGTGGGCAGGCGTTACGTTCCACACTGCGCCGATGTTGGGGCTGAACGAGTGGCCGCTGTATTGGCGGCGGCTGCCGGTGAGTTTGTTTTCGGAATTAAAGGTGTATTTGTCGTAACGGCCGCCGAGGACGAATTTCAAGTCGGGCGTGGCGGAGAAGATGTTTTGCACGAAAATGCCGTAGGAGTCGGCTTTGTGGCGGTTTTGGGTGAGGATGGGTTGCAGCCTGCCCGAAGCCGGCCAGCTTGCTCGGTCGTATGGATCGATGGAGGCGGTAAAGGCGCGGCTGTAACCTAATGTCGGGTTGCGGTGTTCGCGGCTATAATCCATGCCTACGGTCAGATGGTTTTCAAAACGGCCGATGGTGTAGTCGCCGTTGAGCGTAAAGTTGGACGACAGGGTTTTGTTGTCGGTCTGCTGCCAAGCGTAGTTGCGTTTGATTCGGCTGCCGTTTTCGCTGCCTGCATAAAAATGGTCGAAATCCTGCGCCGCCGTGCGGTGGGCGAGCTGCCATTGGGCGCGCCATTTGTCGTTGAAGGCGTATTCAAGGTCGGAACGCCAAACTTGCAGCTTGTCTTTCACAAAATCGTTCGGGTGGGCGAAACCCATACGGTAAGGCAGTCCGAAGCGGTCGTACACGGACTTGGTCGGGCTGCGGTCGGGTGTACGCTCCACATTGTCGTAGGTGTATTGCCCCGTCCATTTCAAGCCGTTGTCGAGTTTGACGGTAATACTGGGCGAAACCATGACGTTTTTGCTGTCTATGCCGCTGCGGAACGAATTGGCACGCCCGACTTCGCTGGTAAGGCGGATGGCGACGTTTTTGTTCAGCACTTCGTTGATGTCCATATTCAGGCTGCGGTTTGCCCACGAACCGTAAACCGCACCGATATTACGGCTTTGTTTGAAGTTGGCGTATTTACTAACCATATTGATGACGCCGCCACCGTTGGTGCGGCCGTAAAGGACGGAAGACGGGCCTTTCAGGATTTCCACGCGCTCAATGTTGGCAGTGCTGCGGCGTACCTGACCGCTTTCGCGTACGCCGTCGCGGTAAATATCGGATGCATCGGCTTGAAAACCGCGCAGGAAAATGCTTTCGCCGCGCATATCGTAGGCAGCGTCGATGCCGGCGTTGCCTTCGAGGATGGAACTCAAATCGTTCGTGCCGTAATTTTTGTTTTTCTGGATGTTGAGCGTATCGACGGTTTGCGGCGTTTCTTTGATGAGCTGTCCGTTGCGGGTAACGGCGGCTTCATCGTAGTTGATGTAGCCTTTGAGTACGCTGGTATCAGACTGTCCGACCACGGTAACGGTGGGCAGGGTAGCGGTGTAATGTTCACCATTGTCCTGCGTATCGGCGGCAGCAACAGGGAAGGAAGCGATAATCAGCGTGGGTAATAAAGCCAAATGAAATGGTATTTGCATTTTTATACTCGATTTAACGAAACAACCGAATTATATTGCCTCACAAAAGAAA
>NZ_JBQCXF010000357.1:0-3123 GCF_051956635.1 Neisseria sp. P0022.S010
GCGGCGGCGTGGTTTTGGGCAATGCCTCTGAGGAAATGACCAAATTCGTCCGCATGATCGGCGCTCCTTGTACCGGTACATTGATGGGCTTGGGTGCATACCCTTCCAGCGACCGCCAATTCTTGGGCATGCTGGGTATGCACGGCACTTACGAAGCCAACCTCGCCATGCAGAATGCAGACGTTGTACTGGCAATCGGTGCGCGCTTTGATGACCGCGTGATTTCCGTACCTTCCAAATTCTTTGAAAAAGCCAAAAAAATTATTCATATTGACGTTGACCCGTCCAGCATTGCCAAACGCGTCAAAGTGGATATCCCGATTGTCGGCGACGTAAAAAACGTATTGTCTGAAATGATTCAATTGTGGGGCAAGCAAGAATCTGCACCTGCAGCCGACTCATTGGATAAATGGTGGAAAAGCATTGAAGAATGGCGTTCGCGCAACTGCCTGTGGTTTGATAATGAAAGCGAAATCATCAAACCGCAATACGTCATTCAAAAACTGGCCGAAATCACCAATAATTCTGCCATCATCACTTCCGACGTCGGTCAACACCAAATGTTTACCGCCCAATATTACCCATTCGAGCGTCCTCGCCAATGGCTCAATTCCGGCGGTTTAGGCACAATGGGCGTCGGCTTACCATATGCCATCGGTGCGAAACTGGCTGCTCCTGATCAAGATGTATTCTGTATCACCGGCGAAGGCTCGATTCAGATGAACATCCAAGAGCTGTCCACCTGCTTCCAATACCGCGTTCCGGTGAACGTCGTTACCCTGAACAACGGCTATCTCGGCATGGTTCGCCAATGGCAGGAACTGTATTACGGCAACCGCGAATCGGAAACCTATTTCGATTCCCTGCCCGATTTCGTCAAACTGGCTGAAGCATACGGACACATTGGCATCCGTGTGGACAAAAAATCCGATGTTGAAGGCGCGCTTTTGGAAGCAGTCAAACAAAAAGACCGTTTGGTATTTATGGACTTCTTGACCGACAAGAAACAAAACGTGCTGCCCATGGTCGGCAACGGCAAAGGCTTGGACGAGATGGTTCTGCCGCCGCATATGCGCGAAACATTGTCAGCGTAAGGAGAGAAAAATGCGACATATCTTATCTATTCTGATGGAAAACGAATCAGGTGCGATGAGCCGTGTGGTAGGTTTGTTCTCCGCACGCGATTACAATATCGACTCCTTGGCTGTTGCACCAACCGAAGACAAAACCTTGTCTCGCATGACCATCGTTACCCATGGCGACGAACACGTTATCGAGCAAATCACCAAACAGCTCAACAAACTGATTGAAGTTATCAAAGTGGTCGATTTGAACGAAAGCCGTTTTGTCGAACGCGAGCTGATGTTGGTAAAAGTCCGCGCCGTAGGTAAAGACCGTGACGAATTCCTGCGATTGACCGAAATCTACCGTGGCAGCGTCATTGACGTAACAGACCGCAGCTACACCATCGAAATCACAGGTTCTACCGAAAAACTCGACTCTTTCCTCGAAACAGTCGGACGCGCCCAAATTTTGGAAACCGTACGCACAGGCGCAGCCGGTATCGGCCGTGGCGAGCGTATTTTGAAAATTTAACGCTGTATCTTCAGACGGCCTTTTACTTTCTACAAAGGCCGTCTGAAAAACAGTAGGAGACAAACATGTCAAGCATCCAAATCGTTGCATTAGTTACCGTCAAACCCGAATACACCGAGGCTCTGGCTGCCCAGTTTAAAGAATTGGTCAAAGCCAGCCGTGCAGAAGAAGGCAACATCAGCTACGACCTGCACCAAGAAATCGGCAAACCCAACCGTTTCGTATTCGTAGAAAGCTGGAAATCCCAAGCAGCTATTGACGAACACAATGCCAGCGAACATTTCCAAAACTTCGTCAAATCCATCGAAGGAAAAACCGAAGCATTGGAAATCGTCTTGATGAACCAAGTCCCCGCTTAAACCCCTATTACTTTTAACTCAACCCGGATTATCCGGAACCCTCTTACACTAAGGAAATAAAATGCAAGTTTATTACGATAAAGACGCTGACCTTTCTCTGATCAAAGGCAAAACCGTTGCCATCATCGGTTACGGTTCACAAGGTCACGCACACGCAGCAAACCTGAAAGATTCCGGCGTAAATGTCGTAATCGGTCTGCGCCAAGGCGGCTCTTGGAAAAAAGCCGAAGCAGCCGGCCACGACGTGCGCACCGTTGCTGAAGCAACCAAAGCAGCCGACGTTGTAATGATTCTGTTGCCTGACGAAAACCAACCTATCGTATACAAAAACGAAATCGAGCCTAACTTGAAAGAAGGCGCAGTATTGGCGTTTGCCCACGGCTTCAACGTACACTACAACCAAATCGTACCTCGCGCCGACCTCGACGTTATCATGATCGCCCCTAAAGGCCCAGGCCACACCGTACGCAGCGAATTCCTGAAAGGCGGCGGCGTACCTTCCCTGATCGCCGTTTACCAAGATAAAAGTGGCAAAGCCAAAGACATTGCCCTGTCTTACGCAGCAGCCAACGGCGGCACTAAAGGCGGCGTAATCGAAACCAACTTCCGCGAAGAAACCGAAACCGACCTCTTCGGCGAACAAGCCGTATTGTGCGGCGGTGTGGTCGAGTTGATTAAAACCGGCTTTGAAACCCTGACCGAAGCAGGCTACGCGCCCGAAATGGCCTATTTCGAGTGTCTGCACGAAATGAAGCTCATCGTTGACCTGATTTACGAAGGCGGCATCGCCAACATGAACTACTCCATTTCCAACAACGCGGAGTACGGCGAATACGTTACCGGCGTGGAAGTTATCAACGACAAATCGCGCGAGGCCATGCGCAACGCCTTGAAACGCATCCAAACCGGCGAATACGCCAAAATGTTCATCCAAGAAGGTGCCGTCAACTACGCCAGCATGACTGCCCGCCGCCGCCTGACTGCCGACCACCAAATCGAAAAAGTGGGTGCACAACTGCGTTCTATGATGCCTTGGATCGCTAAAAACAAACTGGTTGACCAAGACAAAAACTAATCTGTCTTTCAAACAAATGAAACCTGCCTGATTACTCAGGCAGGTTTTTATAATTTTAAAACCCAATACACTATAAATCTCACTCAACAAGGC
>NZ_JBQCXF010000358.1:0-3102 GCF_051956635.1 Neisseria sp. P0022.S010
CTTTCAGACGGCCTGAACATTAATATTCCTTAATTAATATGACTAATAAACCCACCAAACGCTCGATCAACGGCGTTCTTCTTCTCGACAAACCTGAAGGCCTTTCCAGCAACACAGCCCTGCAAAAAGCGCGACGCTTGTTCCGTGCCGAAAAAGCCGGGCATACCGGCGTACTCGATCCTTTGGCCACAGGGCTTTTGCCTGTTTGTTTCGGCGAAGCGACCAAGTTTGCCCAATATCTGATTGATGCAGACAAAGCCTATACGGCTACGCTGAAACTGGGCGAAGCCAGCAGTACGGGCGATGCAGAAGGTGAAATCGTTGCCACCGCACGCGCCGATATTTCATTGTCCGAATTTCAGACGGCCTGCCAAGCCTTAACGGGCGATATCCACCAAGTGCCGCCAATGTTTTCCGCCCTCAAACACGAAGGCAAACCACTGTACGAATACGCACGCAAAGGCATCGTTATTGAACGCAAAGCACGCGATATTACGATTTACTCCATTGATATTACTGAATTTGATGCGCCCAAAGCTGTGATAGACGTACGTTGCAGCAAGGGCACTTACATCCGCACACTCAGCGAAGACATCGCCAAACACATCGGCACATTCACCCACCTGACCGCCCTGCGCCGTACCGAAACTGCCGGCTTTACCATTACCCAAAGCCACACGCTCGAAGCTTTGGCAGAATTGGACGAAGCCGAACGCGATGCCCTATTGTTGCCTTGCGATGTCTTGGTACAACATTTCCCCAAACTCGAGCTGAACGACTACGCCGTTACCATGCTCAAACATGGCCAACGCCCCCAGTTTACCGAAGACATTTCTGCCGAACAGCCCATCCGTGTGTACAGCCGAGACGGCTCATTTATCGGACTGGTGGAATATCAAAAAGAAATAGGCCGTCTGAAAGCCTTGCGCCTGATGAATACCGCCGACAAATAACTTCCTGCAAAGAGAGCCGATCATGAAAGTCTATACCGCCGCCCAGATGCGCGAACGCGAGCAAGCAGCCGTCGATAAAGGCACAAGTTTCGACCAACTGATGGAAAACGCCGGCAGCTCAGCCGCCCAAGACCTCATGCAGCGTCATCCTCAAGCCGGACGCGCCCTGATCGTTTGCGGCAAAGGCAACAACGGTGGCGACGGCCTAGTCATGGCAAGATATATGCAGGCGCAAGGTTGGCACATCGACATTCTGTTTTCACTCGGAGAAAACCTCTCCCCCTTGGCTCAAACCAATCGCGAACGCCTCAACGGTTTGCCCCACATTGAATTGATATCCGCACAAGAACTGGAAGGCCGTCTGAAAAAAGGTTACGACATCATTATCGAAGGCATATTCGGCACAGGCTTCAGCGGCGCGCTTCCAACCGAAATCGCCGCCCTCTGCCGCCAACTCAATCATTCAGACGGCCTGAAAGTCGCCCTCGATATTCCCACCGGCCTCAACTGCGACACCGCCGAAGCCGATCCCGACACATTCCGCGCAGACCTGACCTACACCTTTGCCGCCTACAAACCGGCACACTTAAGCGAGTCCGGCAAAACCTATTGTCAAGAAACCGTCTGTTTGCCTATTGGCATTGATTAAATGCCTATAAAAAATAACAGGGTGCTATTTTGCACCCTGTTGTTTTTGCTTACTTCCAAATCTGCGCCAATTTAATCCCCAGCGCCGTCAAACCAAACGAACCGAAAACATGCAGACAAGTTGCCATCAAAGCCATGCCCCAACGTTGCGCCTGCATCAAACCCACCATTTCCACTGAAAAACCTGAAAATGTGGTCAAGCTGCCGAGAAAGCCGGTAATCCAAAGCAAACGCCATTGCGGATCGGTTAAGAGTTCCGCCAATACACCGATCAGCAGCGCGCCCAGCCAGTTTGCCGCCAAAGTACCGATAGGAAAAGGTGCAGAAGACACCAGCACCAAGCCAAACAGCCAACGCAATACAGCCCCGACAGCGGCACCGCAAACAATGGGAAAAATATAAGCAAACATAACAAGTTAAACATTCAATTCAAAAAACAGGCCATCCGGTCATTAGGCCGTCTGAAAACCAAGCAAGGATATCTTCATATCTTATTGCCAAATCTTAGGCGCGGATTTCAAATACCTGTCGTCATCGAAAGTACAAATCCATTGCGGCTTGAGCGCGATAAAAATGGCTGTTGAAATACCGCTCAAAAATGCCTCCGCCCAAGCGATTAAGAAGAAAACAGGAAAAGCGGTTCTCCATAATACCGCCGTATCAAACACATCTACCCAGTCCAACAAACCGACCAAAACCACACCGGTAAACACCATTCCGACCGCCGCAGCCCAAAAACCATTCAGAAAAATAAAGATAAAGATATTGGCAGGCAAACGCGATACCCAATGGCGGAAACCCAAGTTCACCAACAAAGGCGGAAGCAATACGGACAAGGCGTTGATGGGAAACATATGCCAATCGCCCCAAAGCCACAAATATGGAAAAAACAGCAAAACGCCAAGGCAGAATGCGGCAGAGGTGCCCAGCATTAAAGCTGTCAGGTTCAAGGCGAGCAGATGATAGCTCATGCCGGCCAGTTGTCCGCTTTCCGGGGAGGCATTCAAACTCCAAGCCAGCGGCAACATCACGGCAGCCACCAAGAATGCGGAACGATGCTGCGATACCGACACCCATGCCTGCTTTGCACACAAAGCAAAAATCACCAACAACACAGGCCATGCCGCCATCACGACACCAACGGGAAACCATCCGTTTTGAAAAATCATCATCTCATCCGCAAAATGTTCAGACGGCCTATTATACGCGTCTCAAGCCACAGCTTTGACAATCCTGTTTGCCTTTGCCGTTAAAGCTTGTTTCGGCTGGTTTTGTTTACCCGAAAAAAGCGTTAGAATAACGGACTTTGCCGTTTAATTAAGGGGATGGACGCATGCTTTGGACAATATTGGCTTTAATTCTGCTGGCTGTCATAGCCGGCTTGTTCTGGTGGCGCCAGAAACAAGAGCAAAAGTGGCGCCATGAATTGGCCCGACTCAGTGGCGACGAACAAGAAATAAACGAAGAAGACAGCCCGGTCGGTTTTTTCGACCAACTGGAC
>NZ_JBQCXF010000359.1:0-3096 GCF_051956635.1 Neisseria sp. P0022.S010
ACATCATGCCTCAAAACGTTTGCCGTTTCAGCTTCAATATCGCCGCATGGCAGGCCTCCTCCAGCAAAATCAGTACGCCGGAGCAATGGCAGGACTGGGCGCAGGGAAAACTCGATACCGCCTCACTACCGGAGTGCAAACCCGCGCTCTCCTTTTTGCCGCCTATGCAACGCCGCCGCTTGGGAAAAGCGGCGCGCTTGGTTTGTGATGCGGCATGGAATCTGGCCGACCAATATCCTGAAAGCGTACCGGTGTACGTTTCGCACGACGGCGAAAGCAACCGCAGCTTTGAATTGTGGCAAGAGCTTTTGAACACGCATACCGTGTCGCCGACCTCATTCGGCCTGTCCGTTCACAACGCGACGATTGGGCAATGGTCGATGTTGCGCAAAGACATGAGCGAGCATACCGCGTTGGCCGTTGCCGCCGATTCCTTTGAAACCGCGCTGACCGAGGCATTTGCGCTTTTGCAAGACGGCACGCCATCCGTTTTAGTGATTGTCGCCGATGATCCGTTGTCTGAAGACTATCCCGTCTTGGCTACACGTGCGCCGTTTGCCTATGCATTGGCACTGGTCATCACCAAAGGCGAAGACTATACCTTAAGCTTGGAAACCACATCCGAGAGGCCGTCTGAAAACCCTAACGATACAACAGTCGAGCCCTATTGGATCAGCTTGGAGTGGGTACGCTTCCTGCTTTCAGACGGCCGACAACACACGCAACACTATGCCGGTAGAAACTGGCACTGGCAGAAAAACGCATGAAGACTTTAGACTATTTCCGTCGCTTTTTTGCCACACTCTTCGGCTTCATCCTCTTCGGTGTTGCAGGCGTATTGTTCAAAATCGCACTTTTACCCTATACG
Organism: Neisseria sp. P0022.S010; assembly: GCF_051956635.1. Taxonomy (NCBI): domain Bacteria; kingdom Pseudomonadati; phylum Pseudomonadota; class Betaproteobacteria; order Neisseriales; family Neisseriaceae; genus Neisseria; species Neisseria sp. P0022.S010. Next base: position 869 of record NZ_JBQCXF010000359.1, read on the forward strand.
CTCAAATCGACCAAAGGCGACATCAAACGCCAACTTGAAGCAAGACGCATGATAGGCAGAGTTTGGCGTTTCTTTGTCGGCTACCTGCAATGGTCGGGAGTATTAAGCGTCCGTTTCAACGGATTGGAAAAACTCGGCAGGCCCGGCCAGCTCATTCTTGCCAACCATCCCTCGCTTTTGGATATCGTCTTGCTGATCAGCCACTATTCCGAGCCGAACGTACTGGTTAAAAAAGACCTGTTGCACAACCCCAGCATGAAAAGCCAGATTATCGCTTCAGGCTACATCCCCAACGACGAAAGCATGGAAATGTTGGAAGAAATCGACGCCGTGTTCAAAAGCGGGCAAAGTATGCTGATTTTCCCCGAAGGCACGCGCACAGGCTGGGACGGACAGGTTAAAATGCACCGTGGCGCGGTATCGCTCGGTTTGCGCAGCGCATCGGTCATCACCCCCGTGTGCATCAAAATGACGCCGCCCAATTTCAAAAAAGGCCAGCCTTGGTACAAAATACCGCCGCACAAAATCCATTATGAAATCACCGTCGGCGACGACATCCTGCCCGAAGAATGGCTGGCAGAAAAACCCTTACCCATCGCCGCAAGGGGCTTAAACGAATACCTTCAAGACTATTTCACAAGGAAAACCACATGAATAACTTAGAAAACCAAATCAAAGAATTAATCATTGACAGCTTGGGGCTGGAAGACATCACTCCTGCCGACATCGGCAGCGAAGACCCGCTCTTCGGCGACGAAGGCTTGGGACTGGATTCCGTCGACGCGCTGGAACTCGGTTTGACAGTGCAAAAAACCTTCGGCTTCCAGCTCGACGGCGAAAACGACAACCTGCGCGAAAACTTCGCCAACGTCAAAACTTTGGCCGAGTTCGTCAAGAGCCGCCAATCATAAGGGAGAGACAAGATGACCGAACAAGAAGTACGCACCCTGCTGACCGATGCACTGGTTAACCTGTTTGAAATCGAACCGGAACGCATCAAATCCGAAACCAACCTCTACGAAGATTTAGAAATCGACAGCATCGACGCCATCGATCTTATCGACCACATCAAACGCGAAACCGGCCGCAAACTGCAAGCCGAAGACTTCCGTAATGTGCGTACCGTAGAAGACGTGGTTCAAGCGGTTTTGAAAGTACAACAAGATTCGTGATTCCGCTTTGAATCAGCATATTTTCAGACGGCCTTGTCAATCCGCAAGGCCGTCTGAAAATCAATCATAACCATGAAAATATTAAGGAAATTCCTACTGACCCTCGTCAGCCTCGCCTATCCGCTCCTATGGTATTACGGCAGGGAAAACGGCGCGTTTTTCTGGCTTGCCGCCGCCATGTGCGTCCTGTGGCTGATACGCGCTGCCATGCCGCAAACCACAGCCCAACGCATTACGGCGATTATCCTTGCCGCCTTTTTCGCCGCCGTACTGGTTTTCAGACAACCCGACTCGATGTATTGGTATCCCGTCGCCGTCAACGCGCTGATGCTTGCCGTTTTCGGCGGCAGCCTGTTTGCCAAACAAACCGTCATCGAACGCCTCGCCCGACTGCAACACCCCGACCTTCCCCCCGAAGGCGTGCGCCACACCCGCCGCGTTACGCAAATCTGGTGCGGCTTCTTCATCCTCAACGGCGCAACCGCCGCCATTCTGGCAGGCTTGCAATATTACGACTGGTGGGCGGCTTATACCGGCATCGTGTCGTATGTGTTAATGGGGCTTTTATTTGCCGGAGAGTGGGTGTATCGGAAAGCCGTATTGAAGGTGTAGGTCGTCTGAAAACGCATCATGTACATGTTTTTTGCCTTACCTTCCATTACAAAAATGATGATTGCAATCTATACCAATCACTGATTATCTTGATTTTTGAAATCACAATATTTGCTACCCACCATTATGGAAACAATAAAAGAATTACTATCCAATTTCTTAAAAGCGCAAGAGGAAAAAATAAAAACTCCTATATTTATTACATTTTTTATTGCTTTCTTGGTATTTAAGATATGGATTTATTGGAAACCAATTAGTATTTTTCTACTTTCTACAAAAGCAATTGAAGAAAGAATTTTAGCAATAGATAAGCAAATCAATTTTATTGAACAAAATTTTAGCGCTCATCCCCTTTGGCTAAGTTTTTTATTTGCTTTAATTATAACACTTATCTACACAATCTTATTTCCCCTTATACAGCTTGGTGTTAATGTAATTCTTTCC
>NZ_JBQCXF010000360.1:0-3074 GCF_051956635.1 Neisseria sp. P0022.S010
CCATAAATATTCCTTTCTTCAAAGGGTTTCAAAATGGCGAGCCAAAGATAAAAATATCATTTTTCGAAAACTTTGTGCTTGATTCAATTCGTCATAGATAGTTTTTCTTATACTTTTAGCAATATCTTTCCAGCTTAAAACTACTACCTGCTTATGTAGGCTTTCATCTAAGGGGAGATAGCATCCTCTAGTCAGATACAATAAACATTTATGCGGTTCAGAAGATTTGTCCAAGATATCCTGATACCTTTTTAATTGGCTTGTTTTACCGTCATACATTTCAGCAGCATCCACCTTCGCCTCAATTATCAAACGGCAATTTCGGCTCTTAATATCAATATCAAAACGTTCCGAAATATTGCCACATTGTAAGGTTTCCTGATTAGTGGAGAAGCTTTCTTGCGTCAAATATGGAATAATTTCAGCAATACCGGCTTGTTGATTCAAATTTTCAAGCAGATTGAGTAGAAATTTTCTCCCAAATCCGTGATCTGCATGCATATCAAGCAGCCAGCACAATACTTTGCAATTGCGCACTTCATAGCGACCGAACTCTGCAAATTGCCAGATATTCATGGTCATACCACTGGATTTTAACTGTTGATAAGCTATATCAAATTCTTTCATAAAGGTCTGAAATTCAATATGTAAAATAGCCTTGGAATCATCAATGGTTGGTATGTTTTTTTTGCTCAGCAACAGTAAAGAATTTAAGCGATTAAATTCATTTAAAAAATGATTAAGCTGATCAATTAAATTATGTGTTCCCATGTACTTCTTTCTAGTCACTCAGCCCCAAAAAGTAGATTCTCTTTAATCCCCCGAATCCTATCCTGCAACACAGCCGAATCTTCAAACTGCAAATCCCTGGCCACCTGCTGCATAGCTTTTTTCCAATTTCGCAATTTATTCCAAGGCATCTTCTTCATTGTGAATTTCGCCGACTTTAACCTTATTTTTACCTTTCAGACGGCCTTTAATATTTCCAATCAACCCAACGTTACCATCTCAATCTGCTCCATACTCCTACCCAAGAAGCGTTCGCCGATGGTGCGGAAACGCAGTGGGATGTCGCTGACGTAGAAGCGGTAATCCGGGTTATCGTTTTCTGTATTCAGCAAACCTGCTTGCGCCAAGGCTTTGGCGGTGGCTTCGGCGGTGGTGATGGCGGAATCGACCAAGGTGACGTTTTGCGCTTCGTGGCTGATAAGCGGTTTGAGCAATGGAAAGTGGGTACAACCCAACACCAGCGTATCGATGTCGTCGGCCAAGAGCGGCTTCAAGTATTCGCGCACGGTCAGGCGGGTGACTTCGTGATCGAGCCAGCCCTCTTCTACCAATGGCACAAGCAGGGGCGCGGCTTGTGTGCGCACCAGCGTATCGTTGTTTTTTGAATGGATGGCGCGCGCGTAGGCATTACTGTTGACAGTGGTATTGGTCGCGATAATACCGATTCGGTTGTTTTTGGTGGTTTGCAAAGCGGCTTCCGCACCTGCGGAGATGACGTCCAATACGGGCATATTGCCTGCTTTTTGGCGGATTTTTTGCCCGGCAACGGCAGCGATGGTGTTGCACGCGATGACGAGTGCTTTGACATCGTTTTCCAGCAAGAAATCGACAATCTGCATGGCAAAGGTTTCAATGGTGGCGCGGGATTTGGTGCCGTAGGGAACGCGTGCGGTATCGCCGAAATAGATGATGTTTTCCATCGGCAGGCGTTCCATCAGGGCACGGACGTTGGTCAAACCGCCGACGCCGGAATCGAATACGCCGATGGGGCGTTGTTTGCTGGTACTCATGGTTAATTTCTTCAATATAAAGTTGAGGCCGTCTGAAACCGTTTTTCAGACGGCCTGAAGGTTAAACATATTCTTTTTTATCGTTTTCCACCCAAGCCTGATGCGAGCAAACCCACAACAGCACGATACCGCACACGGTCGAACTCAACATCATACCGGTCATCACCAAGGCGGAACCATTGTGCAGCCAAGTCGTTGCCATACCGACCGATGCACCGATAAGGGATTGGAATACGCCTAAAACCGCATTTGCGCTGCCACCCTCTGCGCTGAAATAGCTCATAAAGCAGGCCTGAGTGTTCGCACCGACCAAGCCTTGCGTACCGACTGAAAACATCACACATGGTACCAAAGCCCACAAAGGCGGCAGAGACAGCGACAATACCAAAACCGTCATCAGCAGATTGGCGGCAAATTGGACGATAATGCCCCATTTGAGGATGTTTTGCGGATGCGTACCGGTTTTCAAACGCCATGCGGTAACGCGGTTAAACGACATCATGGTAATGATATTGAGCGCAAATATCCAAGCATATTGGTTTGGTGAAACATGATACAGATGTTGGTACACAAACGACGATTCGGTCAAAAAGGCGAACATCGAACCAAAACTGAAAGCTTGGAAAAACAGATAGCCCATTGCGGCGCGCGTTCTCAAAACACGTTTAAACCTGCCTGCCACCACGCCAAACACATCCATGCTGATTTTGCCTTTTTGATGCGGCTTGGGCAGGAAATAACACATCAAACCCCAAAGCAGCAGCGAATAGCAGGCCAGAAAGCCGAAAATCATGCGCCAGCCGCCCAAATTCTGCAAGCCAGCACCAATCATCGGCGCCATCAATGGCACAATCATCAGAATGATGCCGATTAAGGCAAACATCTGCGCGGCTTTGCGTCCAGAATAATAATCGCGCACCATCGCGCCGGAAATTACCACGGTCATCCCCGCGCCAAACGCCTGCACGGCACGCAAGTTCAGCAGCTGCTCGACATTATTCACCATCGTCAAACCGATAACGGCAGCAAAGTAAATGCTCAAGCCCACCAAGGCGACAGGTTTGCGGCCTTTAATATCCGAAATCGAACCGCCGACCACCTGACCAAACGCCACGCCAAACATAAAAAAGCTCAGGCTTTGCTCGATGCGGTGGATGTCCGAACCCAGCGACTTCGCCATTTCGGGAATCGCAGGCAGATAGGCATCGACAGAAAACGGCATCAGCGCGACCAACATCGCCATCAGCACGGCCATGGTTTTTTCGCCCAAAGGGG
>NZ_JBQCXF010000361.1:0-3048 GCF_051956635.1 Neisseria sp. P0022.S010
GTTGATGACTTTGTCGAGGTGTTCGAGGCCGCGGATGTCATCGTATGGGGCGGGTTCTTCTTGGGCGCGGTTAAGTTCGCGGGCGGTGATTTTGGCGAGGGTGTCGTTAATCAGGGTGGATTTGCCGCTGCCGGATACGCCGGTAATGCAGGTAATCAGACCGAGTGGCAATTCGAGGGTGACGTTTTTGAGATTGTTGCCGCGCGCGCCTTTGAGGACGAGCATTCGGTCGGGATTGACGGGCGTGCGTTCAGACGGCACGACAATGGATTTTTTGCCGCTGAGGTATTGTCCGGTAACGGAGTTTTCGCATTTGGCGACGTTTTCGGGCGTGTCGGCAATCAATACGTTGCCGCCGTGTTCGCCTGCGCCGGGGCCCATATCGACGACGAAATCGGCTTCGCGGATGGCGTCTTCGTCGTGTTCGACCACAATCACGCTGTTGCCCAAATCACGCAGGCGTTTGAGTGTGGCGAGCAGGCGGTCGTTGTCGCGCTGGTGCAGGCCGATGGAGGGTTCGTCCAAAACGTACATCACGCCGGTCAGGCCGCTGCCGATTTGGCTGGCGAGGCGGATGCGTTGGGCTTCGCCGCCGGAGAGTGTTTCGGCGGAGCGGGAGAGATTGAGGTAATCCAGCCCGACGTTAATCAGGAAGCCGAGCCGTTCGGTGATTTCTTTGAGGATTTTTTCGGCGATTTGTTTTTTGTTGCCGTCCAAATCCAGCGTTTCAAAGAATTGGTGGGTTTTGGTCAGCGGCCAGGCGGAAACTTCGTGCAACGGTTCGCCGCTGACGTAAACGTAGCGTGCTTCTTTGCGCAAACGTGCGCCGCCGCAGCTCGGGCAGGCGCGGTGGTTTTGGTATTCGCGCAGTTTTTCGCGCACGGTTTCGCTGTCGGTTTCGCGGTAGCGGCGTTCGAGATTGGGGATGATGCCCTCGAAGGCGTGGCTGCGGTTGAAGGTGGTGCCGCGTTCGGACAGGTATGTGAAATCAATGACTTCTTTGCCTGAGCCGTGCAGCACGACTTTTTTCACTTTTTCAGGCAGCGTTTCCCAAGCAGCCTGCACATCGAAACCGTAATGCCGCGCCAGCGACTGAATCATTTGGAAATAGAACTGGTTGCGCTTGTCCCAGCCGTCAATCGCGCCCGTTGCCAGCGACAATTCGGGATGGGCGACTACTTTTTCGGGGTCGAAGAAATTGGTGTTGCCCAAGCCGTCGCAAGTCGGGCAGGAACCCATCGGGTTGTTGAACGAAAAGAGGCGCGGCTCCAATTCGGGCAGGCTGTACGAACACACGGGGCAGGCGAAACGCGCGGAGAACCAATGTTCTTCGCCGCTGTCCATCTCCATCGCCAGCGCGCGCTCGTTGCCGTGGCGCAGCGCGGTTTCAAAACTTTCCGCCAGCCGCTGCTTGATGTCCGCCTTCACTTTCACGCGGTCGATGACCACGTCGATATTGTGCTTGATGTTTTTTTCCAGCTTAGGCACTTCGTCAAGCTGATAGACCTCGCCGTCCACGCGCACCCGCGCAAAACCCTGCGCCTGCAAGTCGGCAAAGAAATCGACAAACTCGCCCTTACGCTCGCGCACCGCCGGCGCCAAAATCATCACGCGCGTGTCTTCCGGCAGCTTCAACACAGCATCGACCATCTGCGACACGGTCTGGCTCGACAACGGCAGATTGTGTTCGGGGCAATACGGCGTGCCGACGCGGGCGTACAAAAGACGCAGGTAATCGTGGATTTCCGTAACCGTGCCGACGGTGGAACGCGGATTGTGGCTGGTGGATTTCTGCTCGATGGAAATCGCGGGCGACAGGCCTTCGATCAAATCGACATCGGGTTTGTCCATCATCTGCAAAAATTGACGGGCATAGGCAGAAAGGCTCTCGACATAACGCCGCTGCCCTTCGGCATACAGCGTGTCAAACGCCAGCGACGACTTGCCGCTGCCCGACAGCCCTGTTACTACCACCAGCTTGTGGCGCGGAATGTCCAAATCGACGTTTTTCAAATTATGCGTGCGCGCGCCGCGGATGCGGATGGTGTCGTTGTCGTGTGAATGTTTGGGATGATGGTTGCACATGGTGTCAGGCCGTCTGAAAAATAAACGGCTATTGTAGCACTTTTCAAATGACAGACTGGATAGATAAAGCATTTGATATAAAAGAAACAAAGAGGCCGTCTGAAAATATGTTTTCAGACGGCCTTGATATAGATGGATCAGCTTATCAGTCGATTGTGCGGAGAATTTCGCGCAGGGCTTTTTGCCAGTCGGACGGTTTGATACCAAACTTGGTCTCTAGGCGTGAGCAATCCATAATGCTGTATGCCGGACGCGGAGCGGGCAGGGGGTATTGATCGGTGGTGATTGCGTTCAGTTCAGGAATGCGGAAGCTGTCGTCTAATTGGTGGGCCGTCTGAAAGATGGCTTTGGTAAATTCGTACCATGTTGCCGATTTATTGCCACAGTAATGGAAGATACCGCGTGGGGAAGTAGGCTGTTGCAATAAACTGATGATGGCATGAGCCAAGTCACCTGCATAAGTCGGGCAACCGGTTTGGTCATGAACGATGGAGAGGGAGTCACGCTCTTTAGCAAGGCGCAACATGGTTTTGACGAAATTGCTGCCGTATTCGCTAAACAGCCATGAAGTACGGACGATTGTACTTTCCGGATGCGCGGCTAAAGCCAAAAGCTCGCCTGCAACTTTGGATTGACCGTAAGTGCTGCGCGGATTGGTGTAGTCGGTTTCGCGGTAAGGGCGTTTGCCTTCGCCGTCGAATACATAATCAGTGGAAATATGAATAAAGCGCGCGTGTGCGGCGCGGGCGGCTGCGGCCAGGTTGTGAACAGCGGTTGCGTTGACGGCAAAAGCAGCCTCTGCGTTTTCTTCTGCTTTATCGACGGCAGTGTAAGCCGCGGCATTAACGATGGCATCTGGTTGGAAGTTTTTGATCATGTGATGCACGGCTTCGGTATCGGTAATGTCCAGCGAAGTAGAGTCGGTAGCAATCAGTTCCCAATCTTCGGGCAGGCGGTCGCGCA
>NZ_JBQCXF010000362.1:0-3042 GCF_051956635.1 Neisseria sp. P0022.S010
TCCATGTCTTTGGCAGGGCTGTTGGCGATGGTTTCGCTGATTTTGGAGCTGACTTCTTCAAAAAGTTGTTTGCCGAACATAATCCGTATCCTTTATTCAGAATGTATATAGAAATTCAAGTGGCTATTGTATAAGGAAAAAGGCCGTCTGAAAACGGGAATTTTGAGACGGCCTTTGCTTCCTATCGTAAATATTCCGTGTCTTTTAACGCTCAACACGGGCTTCAAAAACAGGCATCAGCCATGCGCCGCCCGTGAAGCCTTTGCATGAACCGGTGGTGTGTTCCTCACTGCGGACAAACGTTTTACCGTCCCATACCGCGGCATTGCCCGACCAGCAGTCGCCGATCCCTCGGCCTTTGAAGCTGCCGCTGAGGGTGGCTGTTTTCTCATCGAATCCGCCGTGTCCGCCGTATGTCATTGGTGGCAGCACTTGTTCGATTTTGGTTAATTTTTTGTCGGCAATGACATAGTAGCCGCTGGTTTGATAGGCTCCGCCGATACAGACAGCCTCCACTAAAACTTGTTGTTTGTTGAGCGGATAAATATTTAGGCTGCGGTTCCAATCCATGTGCTCTTTATCATGCAGGGCCGGGCAGTAATTATCGTCGTTTTCAGAAACGCGGTTGCTGTCTCGCAGCAGTTTCATGACGGCATTGTGGCGCGGCGTGTTTTGCTTCAGCGTATCGCCTGCATTTTTCGGTACGGCAACGGCACGGATAACGGGTTTGGGTTGCGGATTGAGGACTGCCTGACTACTGTTGCCTTTGCGTATCAGCGCGGAAGGTGTGTTCAGACGGCCTTGGAATTCGTCCGCTTTCAACATTGCCGCCGCCGCGCCTTTGTCGGACAAATGCCATTCATATTTTCCAGAGCGGATGCTGATTTGGCTTTTTTTTTTCAATGCTTCGAGCAAGGCGTTGGTTTGCGCGCTGCTCAATTTGCCTTGGCCTTTTTTATTCAACGCCAATTTGCCCAGTGATTTACCGTTCAATACCAATTCGTTGCGGGCCGCCACACGGGCGAGTTGCCTATCATCGTCGTTAAACGGCAGCAGGGAAACTTCGCCGGCAACGGCGGCATTCGCCCCCGCTTTTCGGGTAAACAGGATGGAAACCGGCGTTTCTGTTTCATCCGCCTGATATCCGGCAAGACGGCAGGTACCGGTATTGTCGCAAGCGATGTCCCAGTCTTGGTAATTTTGATAAAAGCCTTGAGGCGGAGCAGCCAGTGCGGTGGCAGGTAAAACAGCCAGCAGCCATTTTTTCATGATGCCTTCTTTCAAATTTATTTATGTAGATTCACAAAGGCGGCATATCAATCCAAAATTTGTTACGCTGTTTTGTGAAAATACGATGTGTCGTTCGTAAAAAGGTTTTGAATATTGAGATGTAAAAAAAGGCCGTCTGAAATGCCCTTTCAGACGACCTCTATGCTTTTTTATACGCCTGCGGCTGCTTTCAATGCGGCTGCTTTGTCGGTACGCTCCCAAGTAAACTCAGGCTCTTCGCGGCCGAAGTGGCCGTAGGCAGCAGATTTGCTGTAAATCGGGCGCAAGAGGTCGAGCATTTGGACGATGCCTTTGGGGCGTAGGTCGAAATGTTCGCGAACCAAGGCAATCAGTTTTTCTTCGCTGATTTTGCCGGTGCCAAAAGTATCGATGGAAATCGAAGTCGGTTCGGCAACGCCGATGGCGTAGGAAACTTGGATTTGGCATTGGGTTGCCAAACCGGCGGCTACGATGTTTTTCGCAACATAGCGGCAGGCGTAGGCGGCAGAACGGTCCACTTTGGACGGGTCTTTGCCGGAGAATGCGCCGCCGCCGTGCGGAGCTGCGCCGCCGTAGGTATCGACGATGATTTTACGGCCGGTCAAACCGCAGTCGCCTTGCGGGCCGCCGATGACGAAGCGGCCGGTCGGGTTGATCAGGTATTTGGTTTCGTCGGTCAGCATTTCAGACGGCAGAACCGGTTTGATGATGTGTTCGATCACGGCTTTGCTCAGTTCTTCATGGCTGATTTCAGGGTCGTGCTGGGTGGACAGGACGACGGTGTCGATGCGTTTTACTTTGCCGGTTTCGCTGTCGTAAACCACGGTCAGTTGCGCTTTGGCATCAGGGCGCAGCCACGGCAGGCGGCCGTCTTTGCGCAATTCGCTTTGGCGTTGCATCAGGCGGTGGCTGTAATAGATGGCAAACGGCATCAGGGTCGGGGTTTCGTCGCAGGCATAGCCGAACATCAAACCTTGGTCGCCTGCGCCTTGATTCAAGTCGATGCCTTCGCCTTCGTTCACGCCTTGGGCGATGTCGGGGGATTGTTGGTCGTAGTACACGCCGACTGCGCAGCCGTTGGCATCAAAGCCCAGCTCGGAGGAGTTGTAGCCGATGCGTTTGATGGTTTCGCGTGCGACTTTGATGTAGTCCACTTGGGCGGTGGTAGTGATTTCGCCTGCCAATACGCACAAGCCTGTGTTGACCAGGGTTTCCGCGGCAACACGCGCTTTGGGATCTTGCGCCAAGATGGCATCCAAAATCGCATCGGATACTTGGTCGGCAACTTTATCCGGATGGCCTTCGGATACCGATTCGGAAGTAAACAGATATTCGCTCATTGCTATTCTTTCATTAAAAACAGGCTGCTGTGTTTTCAGACGGCCTTTTATTTCGGACAGCGGAAATCATAACAAAAACTCCGCTTTTTCTCTATACAAGTGAGAAACATTCGCACTTGCCTGCTGTTTCGGAATCCTGTTGCGTGTTTCTTACAGGCAAAAAAATTCCCGCATTAAGCGGGTTTGGATTGCTCTGGCGAGCCACATCGGTTTTTCAACCGTCCACCTTACCTTTCCGTTTGAAAAGCAGGTTGGCATGGAATTCCCAACTCTTAATGCAGGGCGGATAGTAGCAGAAAAGCAGGTGTGCCGCAATATATTTGCCCGAAGTCTGTTTTGTTCAGACGGCCTGTTTCGTTTACAATCTGTCCACTTCATTTTGGTAAAACCTTATGCAAACGCTTGTTACCTTTGTTTTTAAATTTTTGGCCGC
>NZ_JBQCXF010000363.1:0-3040 GCF_051956635.1 Neisseria sp. P0022.S010
GGATTCTACCCTTTGTTTATATTTTAAAGAAAAGAGCTCACGCCATGATGGACGAAAAACTCAATTTCTCTTATCTGTTTGGTTCTAATGCGCCATACATCGAGGAGTTGTATGAAAAGTTTCTGGATAATCCGGAATCTGTCGATGAAAAATGGAAACAGTACTTTACCGATTTGAGTAAACAGCCGGGCGCAGTCGCTGTCGATGTTGCCCATACACCGATTCGTGAATCATTTGCCACTTTGGCTAAAAAGAAAGTTGCCGCAGCCGTCGCAGGCGGTGTGGATGAGGCAATGATGAAAAAGCAAGTCAGCGTTTTGCGACTGATTTCTGCCTATCGTATCCAAGGCGTGGGTGCAGCCCAACTTGATCCGCTCAAACGTATTCCTCCTCAAAATATCGAAGCTCTCGATCCTAAATTCCACGGTCTGTCAGATGCCGATATGGCGCTTCAGTTCAATATGGGCGAGGGCGATTTTTCCGGTCAGAGCAAACTGCCTCTGTCCCAAATCATCAGCAACCTCAAACAAACCTACTGCGGCCATATCGCGGTAGAGTACATCTACATCCCAAATACCGAAGAGCGTCGCTGGGTTCGCAATTATTTTGAAAGCGTACTGTCTACGCCAAGCTACAACGTTGAACAAAAACGCCGTATCTTGAAAGAAATGACTGCTGCCGAAACTCTGGAACGCTACCTGCATACCAAATATGTCGGTCAAAAACGCTTTGGTGTAGAAGGCGGTGAAAGTGTGATTGCCGGTTTGAACTACCTGATTCAAAACGCCGGTAAAGACGGTGTGGAAGAAGTCATCATCGGTATGGCACACCGTGGCCGTCTGAATGTTTTGGTGAACATTCTGGGTAAAAAACCCGGTGATTTGTTTGCTGAGTTTGAAGGCCGTGCCGAAATCAAATTGCCTAGCGGCGACGTGAAATACCACATGGGCTTCAGCTCCGACATTGCTACGCCACACGGCCCAATGCATGTTTCTTTGGCATTTAACCCATCACACTTGGAAATCGTGAATCCGGTAGTGGAAGGTTCTGCACGCGCCAAACAAAAACGTTTGAGTGAAAACGGCCGCGATAAAGTCTTGCCGGTATTGATTCACGGTGACTCCGCATTTATCGGTTTGGGTGTTAACCAAGCAACATTCAACCTGTCTAAAACACGCGGTTATACCACCGGCGGTACTGTTCACATCGTGATCAATAACCAAATCGGCTTTACGACTTCCGATACCCGCGATACCCGCTCTACCGTACACTGTACCGATATCGCGAAAATGGTTTCTGCTCCGGTTATCCATGTGAACGGCGATGATCCTGAACGCGTTTGCTTTGCCATCCAAGCTGCCTTGGATTACCGCAAAAAATTCCATAAAGACATCGTGGTCGACGTTGTCTGCTACCGTAAATGGGGCCACAACGAAGGCGATGATCCGACCTTGACCCAACCGATGATGTACAAAAAAGTATCGCAACACCCAGGTGCGCGTGCTTTGTACACCGAGCAACTGATTGCCGAAGGCGTGGTAACTCAAGCTGAGGCTGACGGCTACATTCAAGCCTATCGTGATGCTTTGGACAAAGGCGAACATGTTGAACAAACAACTTTGAGCAATTTCCAACGCACACAAATCGACTGGAGCAAATACCAAGGCAAAGATTGGCGCGAACACATCGAAACCGGTTTGCCTGCCGCCGATATTGAGCGCCTTACCGAGAAGTTTACCGCCGTGCCGGAAGGCTTTGCCCTGCATCCGACTGCAAAACGTGTGCTTGAAGCGCGTAAAGCAATGGCATCCGGCAAACAAACCATCGACTGGGGTATGGCTGAAACCCTCGCATACGCAAGCCTGCTGACTAAAGGTCATGGCGTGCGTATCTCCGGTGAGGACTCCGGCCGCGGTACATTCTCACACCGTCATGCAGTACTGCACGATCAAAAACGCGAAAAATGGGACGACGGTACTTATGTTCCTCTGCGCCATATGGGCGAAGGCATGGGCGAGTTCCTGGTTATCGACTCCATTTTGAACGAAGAAGCTGTGATGGCGTTTGAGTACGGCTTTGCCTGCTCCGCACCTGACAAGCTGACCATTTGGGAAGCTCAATTCGGTGACTTCGCCAACGGTGCGCAAGTGACTATTGACCAATTCCTGTCTTCAGGCGAAACCAAATGGGGTCGTTTGTGCGGTCTGACCACCATCCTGCCGCACGGCTACGACGGTCAAGGTCCTGAACACTCTTCTGCACGCGTAGAACGTTGGTTGCAACTGTGTTCTGAGAACAATATGCAAGTCATCATGCCGTCTGAAGCGTCGCAAATGTTCCACATCTTGCAACGTCAAGTCTTGGGTTCATACCGTAAACCTCTGGTGATTTTCATGTCCAAACGCCTGTTGCGCTTCAAAGGTGCAATGAGCCCGCTGGAAAACTTCACCGAAGGTTCGACCTTCCGTCCGGTTATCGGCGATACCGCAGAACGCGCAAGCAACGACAGCGTGAAACGCGTGGTATTGTGTGCCGGTCAGGTTTACTATGACTTGGAAGCTGGCCGCGCCGAGCGTAAACTGGAAGATGATGTCGCTATCGTCCGCGTTGAGCAGCTGTATCCGTTCCCATACGAGGAGGTTAAAGCTGAACTGGCGAAATATCCGAACGCAAAATCTGTGGTTTGGGCACAAGAAGAGCCGAAAAACCAAGGCGCGTTCTACCAAATCCGCCACCGCATCGAAGATGTTATCAGCGAAGAGCAAAAACTGTCTTATGCCGGTCGTCCAAGCAGCGCGTCGCCTGCAGTGGGCTACTCAAGCAAACACATTGCTCAACTGAAACAATTGGTTGAAGACGCTTTGGCGTTGTAAACCAAGCAGCATTCCGTCTGAGGTTGTTCAGGCGGAATGTCCATATGCAGAATTAAAAACACACAACAGGCCGTCTGAAAGGGCCATTGGAGACACAAAATGATTATTGATGTAAAAGTACCTATGCTGTCTGAAAGCGTATCTGAAGGCACGCTCTTGGAATGGAA
>NZ_JBQCXF010000364.1:0-3039 GCF_051956635.1 Neisseria sp. P0022.S010
CTGCCTTCTATACCAATGCGCCTTTGGATGACAACTTGGTTAAAACACTGTTGGACAACAAAGTACGCGTCAAAGTGACTCCGGAAGAAAAACCAAGCATGCTGGCCAGTCTGTTTTACAGCCTGCTGCCTGTTTTGTTATTGATTGGCGCATGGTTCTACTTCATGCGCATGCAAAGCGGCGGTGGCGGTAAAGGCGGCGCATTCTCTTTTGGTAAGAGCCGTGCACGTTTGTTAGACAAAGATTCCAATAAAGTGACTTTTGCTGATGTCGCAGGTTGTGATGAGGCAAAAGAAGAAGTACAAGAAATCGTGGATTACCTGAAATCGCCTAACCGTTACCAAAGTCTGGGTGGTCGTGTACCGCGCGGTATTTTGTTGGCCGGTAGCCCTGGTACGGGTAAAACATTGCTGGCCAAAGCGATTGCTGGTGAGGCCGGTGTGCCATTCTTCAGTATTTCAGGTTCTGACTTCGTAGAAATGTTTGTCGGTGTCGGTGCGAGCCGTGTCCGCGATATGTTCGAGCAGGCCAAGAAAAACGCGCCATGTATTATCTTTATCGATGAAATTGATGCTGTCGGCCGTCAGCGCGGTGCCGGTTTGGGCGGTGGTAATGACGAGCGTGAGCAAACATTGAACCAATTGTTGGTTGAAATGGATGGTTTTGAAAGCAACCAAACCGTTATTGTGATCGCAGCAACCAACCGTCCTGATGTACTTGACCCTGCGTTGCAGCGTCCGGGCCGTTTTGACCGTCAAGTCGTTGTTCCATTGCCTGATATCCGTGGCCGTGAGCAAATCTTGAAAGTACACGCTAAAAAAGTACCTTTGGATGCATCCGTAGATTTGACTTCTTTAGCACGCGGTACCCCTGGTTTTTCAGGTGCGGATTTGGCAAACTTGGTCAATGAAGCAGCTTTGTTTGCCGGCCGCCGCAATAAAGTTAAAGTCGATCAAAGTGACTTTGAAGATGCGAAAGACAAAATTTACATGGGTCCGGAACGTCGCAGCATGGTGATGCACGAAGATGAAAAACGTGCGACAGCCTATCATGAGGCCGGCCATGCCATCGTAGCGGAAAGCCTGCCGTTTACCGATCCTGTTCACAAAGTAACCATTATGCCTCGTGGCCGTGCATTGGGTTTGACTTGGCAGCTGCCTGAGCGTGACCGTATCAGCATGTACAAAGACCAAATGCTGAGCCAGCTCTCAATCTTGTTTGGTGGCCGTATTGCTGAAGATATTTTTGTCGGCCGTATTTCTACCGGCGCATCTAACGACTTTGAGCGTGCAACTCAAATGGCACGCGAGATGGTAACGCGTTATGGTATGAGCGATAAAATGGGGGTGATGGTTTATGCTGAGAACGAAGGTGAAGTATTCTTGGGTCGCAGCGTAACCCGTTCTCAAAATATTTCCGAAAAAACCCAACAAGATATCGATGCGGAAATCCGCCGTATTTTGGATGAGCAATACCAAGTGGCTTACAAAATCTTGGATGAAAATCGCGATAAGATGGAAACCATGTGTAAAGCACTGATGGATTGGGAAACCATCGATCGAGACCAAGTTTTGGAAATTATGGCCGGTAAACAGCCTAGTCCGCCTAAGGATTACAGCCACAATGTCCGCGATGACAAAGTAGAAGAGCCTGAAGCGCCTGTTGCTGAAGCTGTTGAACCTGTTGAGCAAAATGAGGTTCAGAATACTGAGCCAGTAGAAGCAGACAAAACAGATAAATCTGTATAAGGTTTGAAACAGAAAACGGTAGCTTTTAAGCTACCGTTTTTATTTTTAAGATAAGCAAAAGGCCGTCTGAAAATTTTCAGACGGCCTGATTTTATTTGGTTGATTACAAAACAGCCAAAGCCGCTTCGTAGTCAGGCTCGTTCGCAATTTCAGAAACCAATTCAGCGTGGAGAACTTGGTTTTGCTCATTTAAAACCACCACTGCGCGGGCAGTCAGGCCGCGTAATGGGCTTTCTGTCAGTGTAACACCGTAATCGTTAGAAAAGCTGCTGCGGAATGTAGAAAGTGTCACTACATTTTCCAAACCTTCTGCGCCGCAGAAACGGGCTTGTGCGAACGGTAAATCGGCAGAAATACACAAGACGACGGTATTTTCTAACGAAGAGGCACGTTTGTTGAAAGTGCGGACGGACTGGGCGCATACGCCGGTGTCAATGCTGGGGAAAATATTCAGCACTTTGCGTTTACCTGCAAAGTCAGCCAATGATTTCTCAGATAGGTCTGCCGCTACCAATGTGAAATCAGGTGCAACTTGGCCGATAGCGGGCAAATTGCCGTTTGTAGAAATAGGTGAGCCTTGGAAAGTAACTTGGGCCATGATTCAGTCCTTGTGTCAGGGGGAAAATAGGATGGTCAGGAGTTTAGTAATGACGGCGACGGAAATAGAACGTGCCTTCGCTGTCAATTTCTAAAATATAGCGGCCGTTTTGTACGGCGGCATAACCGCTTTTGCCTTCGGTATAAGGTTGCAAAGCAGCGTGTGAAATCAGATAGTCGGTCAGTTTGCTGCCGTCTTGGGCAATATTGTCCACCATTTTTGCAAAGGCAGTGTGGCAGATGCCGTTGGCTGACCAGCCGGCTGAAATGCCTTTTTCATTTTTTTCCATGCATTGGCCGCTGATGACTTCTAAGTCGGTAGGGTGCTTGCCAATCAGATTGATGACGCCACCCTCTATGCCGTTAATCGGATAGGTGCGTTGTTTTTTACCTTCTTTCGTTTCGCCTTCTTGAGCTGTACCTAAATCCAAACCGGCTATGGCTTGTTCATCGATATATTTAACTTTGAAGGTAGGCTTTGGCGCTTTGCCTGAAGCAGCATCATTGGCTGCATTATCTTCAGATTTACCGCCGCAGGCAGCCAATGAAAGGCTGAGCAAGATAAGGGGAAAGGTTTTTTTCATATAAGAAACCCTAGAAAAACGATTATATTTCAAATAATAAACGATATTATGGCCGTCTGAAATTTTCAGACGGCCTTGCTATTATTTCAACGGACGAATACCTACTGCAT
>NZ_JBQCXF010000365.1:0-3033 GCF_051956635.1 Neisseria sp. P0022.S010
TGCATCCGCGCTATCCTTTGTATATCGCGCCGAAGGAAAACCATATTTTTGTGATTGGTGCGACCCAAATCGAAAGCGAAAGCCAAGCGCCGGCCAGCGTGCGTTCCGGTTTGGAACTTTTGTCCGCACTGTATGCCGTGCATCCGGCATTTGGCGAGGCAAACCTTTTGGAACTGGCCACCGGCTTGCGCCCGACTTTAAACCACCACAACCCCGAAATCCGCTTCAACCGCGAACGTCGCCTGATTGAAGTCAACGGCCTGTTCCGCCACGGTTTTATGATTTCTCCTGCTGTTACCGGTGCGGCCGTGCGTTTGGCCGGTGCGCTGTTTGCCGGAAGCGACATTCCCGAATCAGACGAAATCAGCGGCTTGCAGTATATCCGCGCCGCAAATTGAAGCCGTGGCGGACGTTGTGCTTGAAAATCGGGCAAATTGTTTGTGAAAGACAGCCACAGGCCGTCTGAAAATGATAAAATCGCCGTCAATTCAATTAACCTTGCGTCTGAAAACCGCATGATGCCGTATTCAGACGCCAAACCAATTTCCTATTTAACGATAAGCACATGACAACCCAAACCCTTTTAATCGAACTTCTCACTGAAGAACTCCCGCCAAAAGCCCTCAATAATTTGGGCAACCATTTTGCCGCTTCCGTTGCCGAAGGCTTGGAAAAAGCGCAACTGATTGACGGCGCAGCCGAATACACTGCCTACGCTTCTCCGCGCCGTTTGGCCGTTCAAGTCAAAAACGTGAAAGCCGTTCAAGCTGATCAAAAAATCGTGAAAAAAGGCCCTGCCGTAGCGAATGCCATGAAAGACGGTGCGCCGACCAAGGCTTTGGAGGGTTTCGCGCACGGTGCGGGTGCGAAAATCGAAGACTTGACCATCATTAACGATGGCAAGCAAGACGTGTACGCCTACGAATACGTCCAAACCGGCAAACCGCTGGGCGAGCTTTTGGAAGGCATCATCAATGCCGCTGTGAAAAAACTGCCGATTCCAAAAGTAATGCGTTGGGGCAGCAGCACATTTACCTTCGTGCGCCCTGTACACAGCTTGATCGTGCTGTACGGCAGCGACATCGTAAACGTCAGCGTTTTGGGTCTGCAAAGCGGCAACAAAACATTGGGTCACCGTTTCCTCTCCAGCGGCGAAATCGCCATCGAAAATGCCGACAGCTACGCCTTGCAAATGCGTGAGCAAGGCAAAGTGGAAGCATCGTTTGCCGAACGCAAAGCCGCCATTCAGACGGCCTTGAACGAGCAGGCAGGCCGTCTGAACGCGACCGTTGCCGCCGATGAAGCCTTGTTGGATGAAGTGACTGCATTGGTCGAATGGCCTGTGGTATTGGAAGCCGGTTTTGAAGAACACTTCCTCGCCGTACCGCAAGAATGCTTGATTCTGACCATGCAGCAAAACCAAAAATACTTCCCGTTGCTCGATCAAAACGGCAAGCTGATGAACCGCTTCCTGCTGGTGTCCAACCTGCAAACCGAAGACCCGTCGCACATCATTCAAGGCAACGAACGCGTCTTGCGCGCGCGCCTGTCTGATGCCGAGTTCTTCTACAAGCAAGACCAAAAAGCGACTTTGGAAAGCCGCCTGCCCAAGTTGGCGAACGTGGTTTATCACAACAAAATCGGTTCGCAAGCCGAACGTATCGAACGCCTGCAAAGCATCGCCGCCCATATCGCCAAGGCTTTAGGCGCGGATGCCGCCGCAGCCGAACGCGCCGCGCGTTTGGCAAAAGCCGACTTGGTGACCGAAATGGTCGGCGAGTTCCCCGAACTGCAAGGCACGATGGGCAAATACTATGCCCGCTTGGACGGCGAAACCGAAGAAATCGCCGAAGCCATTGAGCAGCACTATCAACCGCGTTTTGCAGGAGATAGGCTACCTGAAAGCAAAATTGCTATCGCTGTTGCGCTTGCCGACAAGCTAGAAACCTTGGTCGGCATTTGGGGCATCGGTCTGATTCCGACCGGCGACAAAGACCCCTACGCCCTTCGCCGCGCTGCCTTGGGTATTCTGCGGATGCTGATGCAGTATGGTTTGGACGTAAACGAGCTGATTCAGACGACCTTCGACAGCTTCCCCAAGGGTTTGCTTAACGAAAAAACGCCGTCTGAAACCGCCGACTTCATGCAGGCGCGTTTGGCCGTGTTGCTGCAAAACGATTATCCGCAAGACATCGTTGCCGCTGTATTGGCGAAACAGCCGCGCCGTTTGGACGACGTAGTGGCCAAACTGCAGGCCGTTGCCGCGTTCAAACAGCTGCCCGAAGCCGCCGCATTGGCCGCAGCCAACAAACGCGTACAAAACCTGCTGAAAAAAGCCGATGCCGAGTTGGGCGCGGTTAACGAAAGCCTGCTGCAACAGGACGAAGAAAAAGCCCTGTACGCCGCCGCGCAAGGTTTGCAGCAGAAAATCTCCGCCGCCGTTGCCGAAGGCAATTTCCAAACTGCTTTGTCCGAGCTTGCTTCCGTCAAGCCGCAAGTCGATGCATTCTTCGACGGCGTGATGGTAATGGCTGAAGATGCCGCCGTGAAGCAAAACCGTTTGAACCTGCTGAACCGCTTGGCAGAACAAATGAACGCAGTTGCTGACATTGCGCTCTTGAGCGAATAAGGCCGCGTTTCATTTGACCCTTTTTTCAGGCTGCCCGATGATTCAGGCAGCCTGAAGTTTTTCGGGCGTATCCCTTGCATGGCGTTCAAGGGTATAATTCAGCAGATTTGTCAGGCAGGCAAATCGCGCACATCAAACAATTTCCCACATTCAAGAGGCAGATTATGAATATTCCAGCCATCCGAACCGCACTCGATGCCGTGTTGATTCCCACCACAATACGCACTTTGGGCAGCGAAAAAGCCGTTTCGCTTCTGGAAGAGCATTCAGACGGCCTGCATATCGGCCTGAAATTCGCGTTCCCAGTTGCCCATATCGCTGCAGACATTGCCAACGCCCTCCAAGAAGCCGTCATGACCCATACCGGCGACACGCATATCCACTTAAGTATCGATACCGAAATC
>NZ_JBQCXF010000366.1:0-3028 GCF_051956635.1 Neisseria sp. P0022.S010
TGTCGCGGGTGGTGCCGGCGATGTCGGTTACGATGGCGATGTCGTCGCCCGCCAAGGCGTTGAGCAGGCTGGATTTGCCGACGTTGGGCGCGCCGACGAGGACGACGTTCATGCCTTCGCGCAAAATTGCGCCTTGTTCCGCACTGGCGAGGACGGTTTTCAGACGGCCTTGCAGGGCTTGGAGCTTGCCGCGCGCGTCGGCGGCTTCGAGAAAGTCAATGTCTTCTTCGGGAAAGTCCAGCGTGGCTTCGACCAACATCCGCAGGGTAATAAGGTCGTCCACCAGCTCGTGTATGTGTTGGGAAAACGCGCCTTTGAGCGAACGCAACGCCATGCGTGCTGCGGACTTGCTGGAGGCGTCGATGAGGTCGGCGACGCTTTCGGCTTGGGCAAGGTCGAGTTTGTTGTTGAGGAAGGCACGTTTGGTAAATTCGCCCGGCTCCGCCATGCGCGCGCCCAGTTCGAGGCAGCGCGAAAGCAGCATGTCCATTACCACAGGGCCGCCGTGCCCCTGCAATTCAATCACGTCTTCGCCGGTAAAGCTGGCGGGGGCGGCGAAGTAGAGCAGAATGCCGTTGTCTATCGGCTGCCCGTCGCCGCCGAGAAAGTCGGTGTAAAGCGCGGTACGCGGTTTGGGCGTTTTGCCACCGCTGAGGGTTTGCGCCAAAGGCAGCAGGTTTTTGCCGGAAAGACGGATCACGCCGACGCCGCCGCGTCCGGGTGCGGTAGCGATGGCGGCGATGGTGGGTTGGGTTGCGGACATGAGAACTCGCGTATAGGTAAATTTAATGTGCGTATTATAGCAAAAGGCCGTCTGAAACTTTGGGTTTCAGACGGCCTTTAAATTAAGACGATTAAACAGCGGCGACGGTAAAGCGTTCAAACAAATGCGCTTTGTTTTCCACATCGTCAGCGATGGCAATCGCTAAATCCGCCACGCTGATGCCTGCCGGAATTTCACCATCCATCAGCAAATCGTCTTTGCCCAAGCGGTATTTGCCGGTTTTGTCTTCGCTGAAACCGCCGGTAACACCCAGTCGTGCAGGAGGGGAAACGAAAGACCAGTTCACGTCACGGCGCGGCAGGAGTTCTGCCAAAAGATGGCGTGCGGCATTGGCGCCGTCGAAAATTTCTTTCGGGAAGTCAGGCGTATCGATAAGTTGCAAACCGGGTGCCACATACAGGCTGCCTGCGCCGCCGACGATTAAGAGATATGGCACTTGCGCTGCTTTTGCCGCTTCGACAATATTGTTTGCGCCGCGTGTGAAATCTGCGCCGATGTTCGGATTGGTCCAGCCCGGATTGAACGCGCTGACCACGGCATCAAAACCGGCCAGTTTGTCGGCAAAATCTGCTGCGTTGACATCTGCGGAGACAGCGGCAACATTTTGCGCTTGGAAAACTTTGTCTGTGTTGCGGGCGAAAGCGGTTACTTCATGACCGCGGCCTGCCAATTCTTGAACGACTGCGTTGCCGACATAACCTGTTGAACCGATAACTGCGATTTTCATGTTTAACTCCTTGTGGGGTGTGATTGATTTGATGAGTGCATTGTAAGGCCGTCTGAAACGTTTGATAATCCCTAATTTACTGTTATGATTGTGAAGTTAAACTAAACAATCGAAACAGAATGCAAGACATCAAACCCCTGCTTGTTTTCGCCGCCGTCCTCGAACACGGCAGCATGAACGCTGCCGCTGCTGCGCTGGGTATGACCCCGTCGGCGGTCAGCCAGCACATCAACCGCCTCGAAACCCTGCACGGCATCAAGCTGTTAAACCGCAGCACGCGCAGCCTTGCGCCGACCGATGCTGGCCGCGCGTTGGGCGAATACTGCCGCCGCCTAGCCGCCACGCTTACCGATACGCGTACCGTTATCGACAACCTCAAAACCGAACCCGTCGGCGAATTGCGCATTTCCCTGACTTCCACGGTCATTGAATCCCGCGCTTTTCAGACGGCATTTTCAAGATTGCAAACCGAGTTTCCCAAAATCCGCCCCATCCTTAATTTCAGCGATACCTTGGACGACCTGCAACATAATCAGACCGACATCGCCATACGCGGCGGCGACCGGGCTTTGGACGATCCCAACTTGGTTGCGCGCCATCTCGTGACGTGGCCGTATATGATTTGTGCCGCGCCCGATTATCTCGATCGCCATCCGACCATTACCCATCCCTCTCAGCTTTATGCGCACCGCTGGCTGCATTTTTTACCTGTACGCACCACCTTGCAAAATGGTGAAGAAAGCTATTTCCTCGATGTCGCCGACAGCATTGCCTGCACGCATCTTGCCGCCGTCCGCGGCCTGACCGAACGCGGTTTCGGTTTGTCTTTGCAAGTGGGCGGCGAAGTGAGGGAGAAAATTGCGCAAGGCCGTCTGAAAGCGGTTTTGCCTGAATGGACATTACCACCGGTCAGCCTTTATTTGGTAACGCCTTATCGTGTGCAGTCTGCCAAAACCGAGGTTGCTGTGCGCATTTTTACCGAGAGTTTTGCCAAGGAAGGGGATTTATGAACGCGGAAAATTGGAGCGTTTACCTGATTTTGTGCGAAAACGGTGCGTTTTATTGCGGTATCAGCAACCGTCCGCAAGAGCGATTTGTGGCACATTTGTCAGGAAAAGGCGCGAAATACACGCGTTTGAACAAGCCTGTCGAGATGCGCATCGTTTCAGACGGCCTCTCCAAAAGCGAAGCGCTGAAACGGGAAATCGGTATTAAGAAATTGACGGCAGAGCAGAAGCGGAGATTGTGGGCGGAAGCTGAAACATTGGCAAAAGGTTAATGACGGCAATGGATTAAATTGTAGTCGGGATATGAATAACCACATAAATAGGTAAGCCTGCTGGTATCTTTTGCATAGCCAAGCGGCAAATGTTTATTAACATGATTCAAAAAGGCCGTCTGAAACCTGATTGGGGTTCAGGCGGCCTTTTGGGGATAAGAGGCGGTTTAATGCTTATGGTATTATCTGGAAAGTTTGTAAAAAGTTGAATTTAAAAAGAAACTTTAAAAATTAAGAG
>NZ_JBQCXF010000367.1:0-3021 GCF_051956635.1 Neisseria sp. P0022.S010
TCCAAACAATCAAAGAGATATTGTTTATGTTCAGCAAGTTAACCCCCTTGGCTGAAACCAACTTTCCGCCTCTGCTGTGTGAAAACGCAGCAGGGCGTTTGTTGCATTCAGACAGCCGACAAATTAAACAGGGTGACATTTTCGTTGCCTGTCAGGGCGAATATACAGACGGCCGCAGCTATATTCCTGCCGCCATCGCCAACGGTGCTATCTTTGTTTTTTGGGATGATGACGGTAAATTCACATGGAATCCTGAATGGAACGTTCCCAATCAAGGCATTAAAGATTTGAAACACCGCGCCGGTATGTTGGCGGCACAGGTTTACGGCAATGTTTCAGACGGCCTTAAAGTTTGGGGCGTAACCGGTACCAACGGCAAAACCTCTATCACACAATGGCTGGCGCAAGCTGCCGATCTGTTGGGCGAAAAAACCACTATTATCGGCACAGTCGGCAACGGCTTTTGGGGCGCATTGGAAGAGACCACGCATACCACGCCAGCCCCTGTCGATGTCCAAACCCTGCTCTACCGCTTCCGCCAGCAAGGCGCAACAGCCGCCGCGATGGAAGTTTCCAGCCACGGCCTTGACCAATCGCGCGTCAACGGCGTGCCGTTTCGCAGCGCAATCTTTACCAATCTCACCCGCGACCACCTCGATTACCACGGCACCATGGAAGCCTACGGTGCCATCAAGTCGCGCCTGTTCTACTGGCATGGTCTGCAACACGCCATCATCAATGTCGATGATGAATATGGGGCAGAACTCGCAGGCCGTCTGAAAAAAGACTGTCCCGATTTAGCTGTTTATGGCTATGGTTTCAGCGAGCAAGCCGATATCCGCATTACCGATTTCATCGCTTCTTCAGACGGCATGGAAGCCGTATTCCAAACCCCGTGGGGCGAAGGAAAATGCCGTACCCGTCTGCTCGGACGATTCAACGCGCAAAACCTTGCCGCCTGCGTTGCCTTGCTGTGTGCCAACGGTTATCCACTTAATAACGTTTTGGAAGTACTGGCAAAAATCCGTCCCGCTTCAGGCCGCATGGATTGCATTATGAACAGCGGCAAACCTTTGGTCGTTGTCGATTATGCCCACACCCCCGACGCATTGGAAAAAGCACTCTCCACTTTGCAGGAAATCAAACCGCAGGGCGCGGCTTTGTGGTGCGTATTCGGCTGCGGCGGCAACCGCGATCGTGGTAAACGCCCGCTGATGGGCGCGGCAGCCGTACAGGGTGCGGATAAAGTTGTCGTAACCAGCGACAACCCGCGTTTGGAAAATCCGCAAGACATCATCAACGATATTTTGCCTGCCGTACCTAATCCTGAGCGTGTCGAAGTTGATCGCGCTGTTGCCATCCGTTATGCGGTTGAGCGGGCTGCCACGAATGACATCATCCTGATTGCCGGTAAAGGGCATGAAAACTATCAGGATGTACAAGGCGTGAAGCACCATTTCTCCGATTTTGAAATCGCAAAAAAAGCATTGGCAGAGCGCGGTTAAGCCATAACGCAAATATTCAGACGGCCCGAAACCTTAAGGCCGTCTGAAAAAGATTTAAGCATATACAATAAAAGCAATACGACACACGCATTACGGCACGTCAGCCATTAAACCCATCACAGTTGTTTGTTTCAGAGGACTTTTTAACAAGGCCGTCTGAACAACAAGGAGACCGATTTGATGCTGAAAATGCCGACAAAAACCTTATTAATCAGTGCAGCCGTGGTTTTATTCACAGGCTGTACAACCAAACAACTTCCGCGTCCTACTGCCGAAATCGAGCAGTTGAGGGCGCAACAGCCTCCGGCCGAGCAAAGCCTACCGAATCCTGTTAAAGGCAGGCGTTTTGACGACACTTGGGGCGCAGCGCGCAGTCAGGGGCGCAGGCATGAAGGTGTGGATATTTTTGCTAAGAAAAACACGCCGATACGCAGTACTACGCCCGGCATCGTGACCAAAATCGGGCGCAACCGATTGGGCGGTAAAGTTATCGGTATCCAAGGGCCGGGGGCGTGGCATTACTATGCCCATCTGAATAAATTTGCCCGTATTCGTCTGTATGAACGAGTCAAAGAAGGGCAGGTCATCGGCTATGTCGGTAAAACTGGCAACGCGAGAACTACGCCGGCCCACCTGCATTACGGCGTGTATCTGCCCAGTGGCGCGGTGAATCCGTATCCGCTGATTAATCAGAACAGATAGGCAGTCTGAACAAGATTTGAGAGTATGAACGCAAAGAAATTGGTTAAGGCAACGAATATTGTCGGTATGGTGGCAGTGACACTGCTGGTGTACTGGGTGTTCGCGCTGATATTGATTCAAGTTTTCGGGCTTAAGGTGTTCCGCGAATACATTACGGAAATTTTCCTGATGAGTATTTTGGGGATTTTTGCCGTGATGGCGGGTGCCTTGATACTGAACATCATGCTGAATTTGACCCGTATCGCCGAGCGAGGACAAGAGGAAGAAAGCAAAGGTGGCCGGAAAACCTTATATTTGTTGTTGGCAGTATTTCCTTTGTTGGCGGCATTGTTGTTCGGTGGCAATTACCTGACAATTCAACAAAAACGCGACATCTTAATCCAATCGTCGGAGCGTATCGTCAAAGACAATCCTGCTCAAATAGATGCGTTGGCTGATTACCGTTTCGACTTGGCGTATATCAGAAAAACGTCGGAAATCCTGGATTTGATGGCTAAAGACAATTCGTCTTTTAAGTCTGCCGTGATTATCGTGCCGGATAAGATCGACAACAAACCGGTTTATCTGGCTTTTTCAGCCGACTCCTCCCGTCTTACCCTGAGTGACGAAGTCGTGCCTGCCACCAATCAGAATGCAGAAGGTAGCGATAATTTTGTCGTGAATCGAAATGGTGAGAAAGTAGCGGTCAAGAAAACGGACTATGTCTATTCCCCGGATTTGAAGGAGCGCGAATACCTGCAAAAAGTATTTGCCGGACAAACCCAGGAAATGCGCTATGAAGCGGAAGACGGTCATTACAGCCTCTGCCACCCTT
>NZ_JBQCXF010000368.1:0-3002 GCF_051956635.1 Neisseria sp. P0022.S010
GGATTGTAGGTTTAAAATCGGGGAAGGACAAGACGGGCTAAACGCATTAATTGAATGCTTTTATTGAAACGTATTTCTGTTGAAAGTAAAATTCAAAGCTTCCACCTGATTCTGACATTTTTACTTGAGGAGAATATCATGTCTAAAACCATTATCTATACCGACAAAGCCCCTGCCGCGATTGGTGCATACAGCCAAGCAGTCCGTGCAGGCGATACGGTTTATATGAGCGGTCAGATTCCTTTGGATCCGGCTACGATGACTGTGGTCGGCGATGGCGACTTCCGCGCCGAAGCAGTGCAAGTATTTAAAAACCTGCAAGCCGTAGCAGAAGCGGCAGGCGGTTCTTTGAACGATATCGTCAAACTCAATGCTTATTTGACTGATTTGGCCAACTTTGCCGTATTCAATGAAGTGATGGCTGAATTTATCGAACAACCTTTCCCTGCGCGTGCTGCGGTGGGCGTGGCCAGCCTGCCTAAAGGTGTTCAGGTTGAAGCAGAGGCAGTATTGGTTTTAAATGCATAATTGATGTTTTCAGACGGCCTGGGCTGGGCTTGAGGCCGTCTGAAAATAATAACAATGGAAAACAATAATAATGGCACATTACGCAATCGGAGACATTCAAGGCTGTTTTGACGAGCTGACTTTGTTGCTTGCCAAAATCGGCTTTAATCATGGTACGGACACCCTTTGGCTGGTTGGTGATATTGTCAATCGCGGCCCGAAGTCCTTGGAAACCCTGAAATTTGCCAAAGAGCATGACAGCAGTGTGCAAATGGTTTTGGGCAATCATGATTTACATCTTTTGGCAGTCGGTTGCGGTGAAGGAACGCTTAAGCGCAGTGATACGGTTGAGCCGATTTTGACCCATCCCGATAGTTATGCCATGCTTGACTGGCTGCGTCATCAGCCGCTGTTGGTGCGCGGTGACAGACATGTGATGGTGCATGCCGGTATCTTGCCGCAATGGTCGGTTGATAAAGCCGAAAGCCTTGCCCGTGAAGCTGAGGATGAATTGCAAGGTAAAAAATACAGGAAATTTTTTGGCAAAATGTACGGCAACAAGCCGACCGAGTGGACGGACGATTTGACAGGCTATGAGCGCCTACGCATGATTATCAACGTCTTTACCCGTATGCGTGCGCTGACGTATAAAGGCGAGTTGGATTACGAATATAAATCCACTCTGAAAAAAATGCCGCTTTACCTGCGCCCTTGGTTTAAAGCGCCCGATAGGCAGAATTTGGATTATATTACCGTGTTCGGACATTGGTCGTCATTGGGCTACGTTAATACCGATCAGGTTATCGCTTTGGATACCGGCGCGTTGTGGGGCGGAGAGCTGACAGCGGTCAATTTGGATACCAATGAAGTGATACAGGTACCGTCGTTGGGCGGATTGGATTGGAAAACGGCATTGAAATAGTGTGGATAAGATAAAAGGCCGTCTGAAATGTTTCAGACGGCCTTTTTGTATTGGTTAATCCAAAGAAGGCAGGAGTTTGTCCGGATTCATAATGCCATAAGGGTCAAGCTGATTTTTGATGGCATGCATCAGCATGAGTTCGGCCTGCGTACGCACACGGGGCAGCCAATGTTTTTTGATGATGCCTACGCCGTGTTCTGCGGCAATCGTGCCGTGGCAGGCAAGGATGTTTTCATAAACAATGGTATTGACGGCGTCTTCGTATTGGTAGGCTTCGTTGCTCAATACGTTGGGCAGGAATGTATTGTAATGCAGGCTGCCGTCGCCTAAATGTCCGAAACAGACAATTTGTATGCCGGGAAAACGGGTTTCCAAGGCAGGGGCGCATTGGCGGACAAAGGCGGCCACTTGGGCGATAGGGATGGCGATGTCGTGTTTGATGCTGGTGCCGAGTTTGCGTTGGGAAGCGGAAATATTTTCACGCAAGGTCCATAAGTCGGATCGCTCTTGTTCGGATTGCGCCAAGATGCTGTTTTCCCATCCGTTTTGATAGAGAAATTCGGCAAGCTTTTCATCCAGTCCGGCATCGGGAACGGAGTCTGCAAGTTCAATCAAAATATGCCATTCTGCGTCGGCAGGCTTTTTAAGTTGGCTGAATTCCGAAGATAAATCAAGGGCAAAGCGGCTGATCAGCTCGAAGCTGGTCAAGCGCTCGGCAAAATGGCCTTGCACCTCAGTCAAAAGCGAGACGGCGGATTCAATATCGTCTAAACCTACCCATGCGGTCGCTTTGGTTTTGGGCTGGGCAAAGAGTTTGAGTGTGGCGGCGGTAATGATGCCCAATGTTCCTTCGCTGCCGATAAAAAGATGGCGCAAGTCGTAGCCGGTCGTGTTTTTGTGCAGGGGCTGAAGGTGGGAAACCAGTTCGCCGTTTGGTAAAACGACTTCCAAACCCAATACCAAATCGCGCATGCTGCCATAACGCAAGACATTCAAACCGCCGGCATTACAGGCGATATTGCCGCCGATTTGGCAAGAGCCTTCGCTGGCAAGGCTGAGTGGAAACAGTCGTCCCGCTTCGGTTGCCACATTTTGAGCATTCTGCAAAATCACGCCTGCTTCAACCGTCATGCTGTTGTCGGCAAGGTTGATATCGCGGATGCGGTTGAGCTTGGAGAGATTGAGCAGTACGCCTTCGGTGGTTACCGTTGCGCCGCATAATCCGGTATTGCCGCCTTGCGGGGTTACGCGGATACGGTTTTCAAAACAGAAACGCATGATTTTCTGCACGCTCTCGACAGAGTTCGGCTGTAAGACAATATCCGGCGAAGAAACAAAACGACGGCGTTGGTCGTTTAACAAGGCCGGAGTAGCTTCAATGATTTCAGAGGCGGAAAGAAACTCAGCAAAACGGTCGTGAAGGTGCATGGCAGTCAGGCGGAAAAGTCGGGAAGGGGTGTGTGAGGAATGTAAAAAAGCAGGATACGCAATGGTATCCTGCTTTTCTTATATTCAAAAGAATATTATTTAGCAGCTTCAGAAGCAGCAGAAGCAGCGGCTTCAGTAGCAGAAG
>NZ_JBQCXF010000369.1:0-2994 GCF_051956635.1 Neisseria sp. P0022.S010
GGTTTTGTATGTATCTGAATCCTTATCCTTTATTGGAACAGGCTTTGCTGTCGGACAATCCGGATGAAAAGGGAAGGTTGACGCAGGCCTTGTTTGCGCAGTTGGGCGAGGCGGAAGGTTTGACGGTTGATGAGTCGAAACCTGTGGATTGCCGTTTTGCCGGACATCCGTTGCGTCCGCGTTTGGTTGCGCCATCAGAAGTAACGCCGCGCAAGATGAATACGGTCGAAGGCTATGCGGCGATGCTGCATGCGATTACGCACATTGAATTTAATGCGATTAATCTAGCTTTGGATGCAGCGTATCGTTTTCGCAATATGCCGTTTCAGTTTGTACGAGATTGGGTAAGGGTGGCGAAAGAAGAAGTGTTTCACTTCGGCTTGATGCGTGGCCGTCTGAACAGCTTGGGCTACGATTACGGCGATTTTGAAGCGCACGGGCATTTGTGGGATATGGCGTATAAAACCGCTTACGATCCCTTGTTGCGCATGGCTTTGGTGCCGCGGGTATTGGAAGCGCGCGGTTTGGATGTTACGCCGGGTATTCGTGCAAAAGTGGCGCAACGTGGCGATGTGGAAACCTGTGATGTGTTGGATATTATTTATCGCGATGAAGTAGGGCATGTCGCCATCGGCAATCATTGGTATCAACATCTTTGCCGTGAGCGCGGTTTGGAACCGGTTGCCTTGTTCCGAAGCTTGATTGCGCGTTACGATATGTTTATCTTCCGCGGCTACGTCAATATCGAAGCGCGAGAACGTGCAGGATTCAGCCGCTTCGAGCTGGATATGTTGGAAGATTTTGAGAAAAGTTTGAAACAGGATAAAAAGGCCGTCTGAAACGGTAAAATCATCATGGCACATCATCACGATCATTCGCACGCGCATACGCATACCGCCAATAAGCAGGTATTGCGTATTTCATTTTTCGTCATTGCCGGATTTATGCTGGTTGAGGCGGTCGGCGGCTGGCTGACCAACTCTTTGGCCCTGCTTTCCGATGCGGGGCATATGTTCAGCGATGCGTTTTCGCTGGGTGTGGCATTGTGGGCATTCAAACTTGGCGAGAAACAGACCACGCTGCAAAAAACATTTGGCTATAAGCGTTTTGAAATTTTGACGGCGATGTTTAACGGCCTGTCGCTGGTGTTGATTGCGGCGATGATTTTTTATGAAGCAGTCAAACGATTGTTTTATCCGCCGGAAATTTTGACGGGCGGCATGTTGGTGGTCAGTATCATTGGATTGTTGGTCAATATCGGCGTGGCCGTTTATATGTTGAAGAATGGTGATACTGAAGAAAACGTCAATATGCGCGGCGCGTATCTGCATGTAATCAGCGATTTGTTCGGCTCGATAGGGGCGATTGTCGCAGCGGTATTGATGATGGAGTATGGCTGGCAATGGGCGGATACGGTTGCCAGCGTATTGGTGGCGGCTTTGGTGTGGCGCAGCGGTTGGAAGCTGTTTAAACAGACTTTGCACATTTTGATGGAAGGCGCGCCGGAAAATATCCATACCGATGAGTTGCTCAGCGTTATCCGCAATACGGAAGGCGTAAAATCCGTTCACGACTTGCATGTTTGGACGATTACCAGCAATATCCACGTTTTATCCTGCCATATTGTTGTCGATGGCAGTATGACGGTTGCAGAGTCCGAACAAATCGCCTACCGCATCGAACATGAATTGGCGCATCACAACATCGGTCATTGTACGATTCAGATTGAAAGCGAACAGCATCCGCATAAAGATGAAGTTTTGTGTTCGCAGGAAATGAACGAACATCATAATGAATAATGAGGAAAAAAATGGATAAGAAACAATTAGAGGCAGATTTTCATCATGCCATGTTAGAAATTTATGATTTGGCAAAGAAATTACCGACACCTTATAGGGCTACGCGGTTTAAGCAAATGGTAGATGAGATGGGTGGTAAGGCTGCAGCCGATAAATTACTGGCTTCGCCAGATATTAGCCAAGGATTGCATGATCTATACTTATACGGCCAAGAAAAAGGATTAAAAATCAGCATGGAGTATTTAATTCTCCAAGAACGATGGTCACCGTTGTTTACAGAAGAACAGAAAAGCATTGCACGTAAAAAATTAAAGCAATGCGGTTTGGATGTTTAAAAATTCATCATCACCATTAACCATATTCAGGCCGTCTGAAACTTGTTGGATTGTTCAGACGGCCTTCTAAAATCATCAAAGGAACACTTATGACCCAAGCCGTATTATTCGATCTTGACGGCACGCTTGCCGATACCGCACTTGATTTGGGTGGTGCGCTCAACACGGTATTGCGCCGACACGGTTTGCTGGAAAAAAGCATGGATGAAATCCGTCCGCAGGCCAGCCACGGTGCGAGCGGTTTGCTCAAACTTGGTGCAGGCATTACGCCCGACCATCCGGACTATATGCAATGGCGCAAAGAGTTTTTGGACGAATACAGCCGCTGCTATGCCGACCAAACCATCTTGTTCGACGGTGTAAACGAAATGCTAGAAGCCTTAGTTCAACGCGGTATCCAATGGGGCATTATCACCAACAAGCCCATGCGTTTTACCGATGTCCTCGTGCCTAAGCTCGGGTTTACCGTGCCTCCTGCCGTGATTGTCAGCGGCGATACATGCGATGAACCCAAGCCCAGCGTGAAGCCTATGTTTTATGCGTGCGAACAGATTGGTGTTGAGGCTAAGCGATGTTTTTATGTCGGCGATGCCGAGCGCGATATGCAGGCAGGCAAAAATGCAGGCATGACGACCGTGCTGGCCGATTGGGGCTATATTTCTGCCGAAGACCAAACTGAAAACTGGCTTGCCGATTTCCGTATTGCCACGCCTTTGGATTTGTTGGCAATCTTGCGTTAAAACCCTGTAATAATCCGTTTTCAGACGGCCTGAAACGGCGTAAAATCGCACTAAGTTTGTATTTTTTCAACCGTTTTACTACTTGTAAAGAGAAAAATCATGTTCTTCAAGCATATCGAA
>NZ_JBQCXF010000370.1:0-2972 GCF_051956635.1 Neisseria sp. P0022.S010
GGATAATAGTGAGCCATCCAAGATTGTTGGCAAATTAACACAAAAATACGTAACTGAAAACTATTTTTCAATTTATCCTACGATAAATTACAAATGTATTGATTTTTTATAATTTGTCAAATAAGATTATCCGAATACCCCGTCCCCAATTAAGAAAAAGACATAAAAGGAGAACAAAATGAACAAGTTATCTTGCTTTGTTGCCATTACCCTCATCGGCTCTTCCATGAGCATCGCCCACGCCGAACCTAAAATGAACGGTACCATATACATTATGACCGAGGTCGAGCACAACAATAAAACCGGCGTAACCAATACAACCATTTCCGATAAAAGTTCCAGTCTTTATCTCTCCGATGAAGTACGACTCAACAACGACTTATGGCTGAAATGGCAACTTGGCTCCTTTATTTACTTCGATTCCGACCGCTGGGGCGGCTGGGGCACTGCCGACTCATACGTCGCGCTCAACAGCTACAAAAACCTTGGTACCGTCAAAATGGGTTACATCAGTACACCCATGAACAGCATTTATCTGAACCCGTTCGACACCAACAGCTCGATTCTGGAATTCGGCAAAATTTCCCGCTTCGGCCAACGCCGCGTTTCTATGGCTTATGAGTCTCCTTGGAAAAACGGTTTCCAATTCAAATTCAACGTTTCCCCAGGTTCCAATGCCGCACGCAACAACAACGACTGGAATCCGGACAAAAAACGTGACGGCGACTGGGTTTTCGGCTGGGGTGTGGACTACAACCACCCAAACAACGGCTTTAACGCCCACTACGCTGCCGAATACGCACCCAACGACTCTCCGACCGAAACCAAAGACTTCCAAGCCCATGCATTCATGGCCGGATACAGCAAAGACAAAATCTCCGTCGATGCCGCGTTCCAATACGCCAAAAACACTTGCGACGGCTTCAGCTGCTGGGGCGTATGGAAAGATGCGGCAGGCAACGTAGCTGGTTCTTACGACAAAGAAATCAACAACACCAAAGAATTTATGGTGTCCGGCTCATACAAAGTAGGCAATTTCAAACCTCAAATCGGCTTCGCCTACGGTAAAAGCTCTATCGGCGAAGACTACAAACACGTTGCCGTCAGCACTGATTACAGCTTCTCCAAACGGACAACTGCCACACTCGGCGCCGGCTGGTTGAAAGAAAACGTCAATCCGAAATACGACAAAGATTTGCCGAAAAAATCTTCTTACGCAGTGGGCATGGTATTTAAACACCGCTATTAATGCCTGACAGATTAAAGGCCGTCTGAAACAATTTGTTCAGACGGCCTTTTCTACATCCTATAAATAAACTTGCAGCCCACCTTAAAAATCATTACATTGCCCACACTCAAGCAACAAAAACGTCATCATGAACGCCCACCGCACCCTCATCATCTCCGTTTTTATCGTCGCCAGCTGCGGCCTCGCTTACGAGCTCATCATCGCCGCGCTCGCAAGCTATCTTTTAGGCGACAGTATTTTGCAGTTTTCCTCCGTCATCGGGCTTTATCTGTTTTCAATGGGTATCGGCGCCCACCTGACCCAATACATCAAAGATAAAGACGTATTGCACCGCTTCATCGAAATCGAACTTCTGGTCGGCATCATCGGCGGCATTTCTGCGCTGGCATTATTTGTGGCCTTCGGTTTATCCGCCGCCCCGTTCCGCACCCTGCTCTACGCTTTTGTACTGATTGTCGGCATGGTTGTCGGCATGGAAATTCCTTTGGTCATGCGCGTGTTAAACCAAAAAGGTGCGGAATTTAAAGAACTCGTTTCCAAAGTATTGACCTTCGATTACTTGGGCGCACTTGCCGTCTCTCTGTTGTTTCCGCTTTTGCTCGCCCCCAAACTCGGCATGGCGCGTTCCGCCCTCTTGTTTGGCATTTTCAACGCCGCCGTCGCCTATCTGACCGCGCGCGTATTCAAATCCGAATTACCCCGCTATCACGCCATCCGTACACGTGCGTTTATCGTATTGACCGCGCTCATTACACTCTTTGCCTACGCCGACCGTATTTCCTTTAAAGCCGAACAAAGCTATTTCGGCGATCCCGTCGTCTATCAAAGCCATTCTCCCTACCAACGGCTGGTCGTTACCCGCTGGAAAGACGACACCCGCCTCTACATCAACGACAACCTGCAATTCTCCTCACGCGACGAAGCCCGTTACCATGAAGCACTCGTTCTGCCTGCCATGCAGATGGTGCCAAACGCCGAACGCGTCCTGATTCTCGGCGGCGGCGACGGGTTGGCGGCACGCGAAGTCTTGAAATATCCGCAGGTCAAAAATGTTACTTTGGTCGATCTCGATCCCGACATGACCGCTACTTTTAGAACCTCCGCCACCTTGAGCGCGCTCAACCAAGGTTCACTGTCCCATCCCAAAATGCACGTCGTCAACGACGATGCCGCCAAATGGCTGGAAGCGTCGTCTGAAAAATTCGACGTTATCATCATCGACCTACCCGACCCGTCCAATTTCTCGCTGGGTAAACTCTACTCCGTCCCCATGTACCGCCTCGTTGCCCGTCATCTTGAGCCGAAAGGCAAGATTGTTGTGCAATCGACTTCGCCTTATTTCGCCCCTAACGCCTACTGGTCAGTCGTTGCCACCCTCGAAGCGGCCAAGTTGAATACCGCGCCCTATCATGTTTATGTCCCTTCCTTTGGCGAATGGGGATTTGTATTGGCAGGCTTCGATAAGCAACTCCCCGTCCCGCAGAAATTCGACGTTCCCACACGTTATCTAAACGCCCAAACCGCCGCCGAAATGTTCCGCTTTCCGCCCGATATGGCAAGGCGTAAGGTTGAAGCAAATTATTTGAACAACCAAATTCTCGTCAGTTATTTTGAAAGTGATTGGAACAATGTGATGCGATAGAATATCTAAAGGCCGTCTGAAACATCTGCCTTCTTTATATCTCCGTTCAGACGGCCTCATCGTCCGTTTACCCTTTTTCAC
>NZ_JBQCXF010000371.1:0-2968 GCF_051956635.1 Neisseria sp. P0022.S010
CAACACCAGCGGAATTTCAAAACCTGCGGCGGCGATGGCTTTCAAGGCGGCGGCGGCAAAATCGGGCGTACCGGCAAAGATGACTTTCATGTTGTGTCCTTGTGGAAATGGTTTGAATGGGCGCGTTAGGCAAACTGTTTCAGCTGAAAAGGCCGTCTGAAAGATTGAAAACCGAAGTCTGCCTTCTGTTTTGTCTTTTCAGACGGCCTTTAAGCGATGCACAGGTCAGATGGTGTGTTTCTGACGTTTTTTCAGTTTGGTTTTGATGCGGCCTTGTTTCAGCTGCGACAAGTGTTCGACAAACACGATGCCCATCAGGTGGTCCAATTCGTGCTGCACGCAGATTGCCAACAGGCCGTCTGCTTCCAGCGTGAACTTCTCGCCTTTTTCGTTCAAGGCTTCAACTTTGACACGCTCGGCACGGGTTACGGTATCGTAAATGCCCGGCACGGACAGACAGCCTTCTTCATAAGTCGTCTCGCCGTCTTTTTCGACAATGACGGGATTGATGAACACGCGCGGCTCGCTGCGGTCTTCGGTCAAATCCATCACGACGATGCGCTCGTGTACGTCGACCTGAGTGGCCGCCAAGCCGATACCGCGTGCTTCGTACATGGTTTCAAACATATCGGCAACCAATATCTGGATGCGCTCGTCGATTTTTTCAACAGGTTTGGCGACCGTGTGCAAACGCTCGTCGGGGTATTGGAGGATGTTCAGTAAAGCCATAATATTCTCGTTTTATAAAGCTGATGTGTGATTTTCATACAGATTCGGTTTCCGCCGCCACAATCTCCTGTCATGACAGCAACATTCAATGCTAAAATAACGCCGAAAAATGTTAAGATAGCGCGACGGAGGCCGTCCGTTATCGTATTGATGAATGGGCGGCAGTTTCGCAAACTCCAGCCTTCTCTGTTTATCATCTGAAGACAAACCGAATCGATTTCAAGGGGAACGGTTATGCAACAACGTATTATAACCCTGCTTTGCATGGCAGGCATGGCTATTTCTGCCCACACTCAGGCAGCTTCTTTAAAAATCCGCCCCAATGCGCCGCAACGCTACGTCGTTAAAAACGGCGATACCTTGTGGGGTATTTCCGGCAAATATCTGTACAGCCCATGGCAATGGAACCGCCTTTGGGGCGCTAACCGCAACGCCATCCGCAATCCGCATCTGATCTATCCGGGTCAGGTGTTGGTTTTACGCTACATCAACGGTCAGCCGCGACTGGGTTTTGAACATGCCCAAACCCGTTCAGACGGCATTCCCGTGATCAAACTGCATCCGCGCGTACGCGAAACTTCCGGCTACGGCATTCCGACCGTCAATGTCAACCTCTACCGCATGTTCATGAAACATCCGCAGATTATCGCTCCGGAAGAAACCGCCAACGCGCCGCGCCTGATTGCCGGCCCCGACAACCGCGTCCTCTACACCCAAGGCAACCGCGTGTACGCATACGGCCTGACCGAACCCGGCCGCTACCTGACCTACCGCGTCAATAAAAACATCACTGATCCGGAAACCGGCAAATTCCTCGGCCAAGAAGTTGTGTTCAGCGGCATCGCCAACACGCTGCCTTACACCGACTCCGCCTTGGAAAACCGTACCCGCGCTTCTGACGAAAAACTCAAAAGCAACGAGTATTACACCCAAGTCAACAAAGCCATGAAGCTGCGCACCCAATCCGCGCAACCTTTGGTTATCGAAAAAGCCGTTTCCGAAATCCGCAAAGACGACTATCTGCTGAAACTGCCCGAAGGCCTCGACAGCTTCAATGTTATGCCTCACGCCCCTGCCCGTCCGATTCAGGCCAAAGTCGTTTCCATCTTCGACGGCGTGGGCGAAGCCGGCCAGTTCCAAACCATTACTTTGGACAAAGGCGAACTCGACGGCTTGGACAAAGGCACTGTGGTCAGCCTCTACAAACGCGGCCGCCAAGTCCGTGTGAATCTGTCCAACAACCTGATTCGCAAGCCGAAAGACAAAGATACGGTTGAATTGGTTTCCATTCCGGCGGAAGAAATCGGCTTGGCAATGGTGTACCGCACATCCGACCATCTGGCCTCCGCCATTATTTTGGAAAGCCTGAACAGCGTTTCCATCGGCGATACCGCTTCCGAACCCGGCCGTGATTTGGACAATATGGCCGATGAAAAAACCATGGACAAGCCGGCTGAAGACGAACAGGAAAGAGAAATCGAACTGGAAGTCCGCAGCTGATTGAGCTTTCTTAGCCGCCATCCGGCAAATAAAGGCCGTCTGAAAACCTGTTTTTCAGACGGCCTTTTGATTGCTGCCCATCAGAATAAATATAGTGGATTAAATTTAAATCAGGACAAGGCAACGAAGCCGCAGACAGTACAAATAGTACGGCAAGGCGAGGCAACGCCGTACTGGTTTAAATTTAATCTACTATAAAATCTGTAACACGCCGTTTTAAAGCGCAAACAATATCCCATGTCTTCAGCTATTTATCAGCTTTCCCCTTTTCTATCGTCTTTCCGTTCTGCCATTCAAATCAGAAATATGAAAAGCCCAGCACGCTATTTATTGGCTGTTGATTGTTCCATCTATTCCTGCCAATCAAAAAGGCCGTCTGAAGATTTCAGACGGCCTTTTTATCCACAACTCAAATCCGATTATTTGAATTTATAAGTGTATTGCAAGCCCAAGATGTCCGCTTTGTTTTTGAAGCGGGCAGAGGATGTACCACGGCTGTCTACGTCGTTGCCGCTGGCTTTGCCTGTGCGGTAAACCGTGTCATTGATGTGGATATGGCTGTACGCCGCATCGATAACATGGTTTTTACCCAGTTGATATTTAGCACCGACAGAGAACCAGATACGGTTGCCGTCAGGCAGGCTGTTCATGCGGTCTTCGGCGCTTTTAACCGGTGATTTGTCGAAAGCGATACCGGCACGCAGTTGCAATGGTTCGGTAACTTGGTAAGAGCCGCCGA
>NZ_JBQCXF010000372.1:0-2964 GCF_051956635.1 Neisseria sp. P0022.S010
GCCTTTGACCATTTATCTGTTAAAAACCATTTTCCATCATGATTTCGCCGGGGATGCGGTTGCGGTGCATAGCGTAGCCCAAATCCATCAGGGCTTGGAAAGTGTCTTTGACCATTGCCGGATTGCCACAAACCATAAAGCGCGTATCAGCCTTAGTGAACTTGAAGCCGACTTTCTCTTCTAAGCCGCCATTCTTCAACAATTCGGGAATCCGTTTGCCGCTCAATGCGCCTTCCGTTTCCTCACGCGTGGTGACCGGAACAAAAGTGAATTTATGGAAATATTCCTCAATCAGCGGATGCTCTTTCAAATCGACAAGGCGCTGGTTGAAAATCAACTCGTCGGCATAAGAAACTGAATGCGCTAAAACCAAACGGTCGAAACGCTGCCAGATTTCAGGCTGCTCGATAATGGAGAGGAAAGGCGCAATGCCGGAACCCGTGCAGAGCATGACCAAATCTTTGCCGTCGGGGAAACGCTCGGGCAAGAGGAAACCGGTAGCCGTTTTATCCAGCAAAATGGTATCGCCCTCTTTCATTGCAGCAAAACGCGCCGACATCGGACCGCCTTCGATTAACACCGCGAAATACTCAAGCGTATCGGCGTATTCGGCAGACACGACAGAATACGCGCGCCAAATAAAGCCCTCGCCGTCACGGAAACCAAGGCGCGAAAACTGCCCTGCCGAAAAACGGTAGGACTCGGGACGGCTGATGGCAAAAGTCATTAACTTGGGCGTATGGTGTTTGATCCACAAGACTTTTTCTTCGGTGAACTTGGCTTCGGGCGAGGCTGCCATAATAGGTTTCCTTGATATTCGGTATTAGTTTCAAATAGGGCTTATTATAAAGATTCAAAAGGCCGTCTGAAATTTTTATTTTCAGACGGCCTTTAAGATTATTCACGACGCAAACGGATACTGATGCCTTTTTGTTCCAAAATCAAATCGTTACCGTCAAAACGATAGTTCCACACGCTTTGTTTACTCAAAAAGGCATCTTCCAGCTTCATGTCTTCACACAGCATCATGCTTACCGCAATATGGCCAAAATCAATTTTGTCCGAACCAATCGTATTGGCTTGGAACATCATACCGTTACATCCCATCTTGCCATACGCCTTAGGCATCTCGCTCAAATCCAGATAGGCATCAGTACCGGCCAAATCTTTTTCGGTGAATTTATTGAAAGCGACAACACGCCATTTGGCGGCTAAAGTAGGCTGCGCCGTTTGTTGAGTTTGTACCTGCGATTTAGAGGCTTGTTCAGACTGAGATACTGAAGGAGATGTACAAGCTGCCAAAACCACCATACTCATCAATGCGCCGAATAATGTTTTCATACCTATTCCTTATGTATTACTAAAGGCCGTCTGAAAAACCATTCACTTTCAGACGGTCTTTAAGCCTTATTTACAAAGTCGTATCCAATGCTTTGGAAATATCGTTCCAAATATCGTCAACGTCTTCAATACCGACAGAGAAACGCAGCAGGCCGACTTTGATGCCCATTTCCATTTTCACGTCGTGCGGCACGCCGCTGTGGGACTGGGAATAGCAATGGTTGACCAAACTTTCCACGCCGCCGAGGCTGGAAGCCATTTTGACCAGTTTCATGTTTTTAATCACGCTATTGGCTGCTTCACGCGTGTCATTTTTGAGATAAACCGTAACCACGCCGCCGATGCCTTTGGGCATTTGTGCTTGGGCAAGTTCAAAATGTTCGTGCGACGGCAGGCCGGGGTAAAACACTTTTTCTACGGTGGGATGGGCTTCCAAACGGCGTGCGATTTCGAGTGCGTTTTGGCAATGGGCATTCATGCGCAGAGCCAGCGTTTTGATACCGCGCAACACCAACCAGCAGTCCATCGGGCCTGCAATCGCGCCAGTATGCACCATCATATCGTGCAAAGGCTGCGCCAGCTCTTTGGTTTTGGCAACGACTACGCCCATCAATACGTCGGAATGGCCGCACAAATATTTGGTAGCGGAATGGAACACAAAATCGCAACCCATATCCAACGGCTGTTGCAGATACGGCGTGGCAAAGGTGTTGTCGATACCAACCAGCGCACCGGCTGCTTTGGCTTTCGCTGCGAGGACTTTAATGTCTACCAAGCGCAAAAGCGGATTGGACGGCGTTTCCAGCCAAACCAGTTTGACATTGTGCGCTTTGAGCAGCTCGTCCAGATTATCCGGATTGCCCAAATCGGCAAAAACAACGTTCACACCCCATTTTTGATAAACATCGACCAATAAATCATAAGCACCGCCGTAAATATCGGCGACAGCAACAATGGTATCGCCCGGGCGCAGGAAAGTACGCCATACGGCATCAATTCCCGCCATACCGCTGGAAAACGCAAAGCCGGCCGCACCGTGCTCCAAATCGGCAACGGTATCTTCCAATACCTGACGGGTCGGGTTGCTCAGGCGCGAGTAGCGGTAAGGCACATTTTCGCCAATCTCATGCAACGCAAACATACTGTTTTGATAAATCGGCGGCATCAGCGCACGGTTGTGTTCGTCGCAATCGTAGCTGGAATGAATGGCTTTCGTGGCGAATTTCATTTGATCTCTGCCTATGTAGATGTGAATAATCGAAGATTTTATCACTATCTGAAAAATAGAAACAATCAATGCAGGGGGATAAAGCAAGTGATATAATCTCGCATTTGCAAATCGGCCGACACGAGCCGATTCCCTCCACACGCATCTCAACAATCCTATCATGAAGGACATACCACGCATGAACGCCATTGCAGACGTGCAATCCAGCCGCGATTTACGCAACCTGCCGATTAATCAGGTCGGCATCAAAGACCTGCGCTTTCCAATCTCCCTCAAAAGCAAAGAAGGCGAACAATCCACCGTCGCCCGCCTGACCATGACGGTTTTCCTGCCTGCCGACCAAAAAGGCACGCATATGTCGCGCTTTGTCGCCCTGATGGAAAAACAAACCGATG
>NZ_JBQCXF010000373.1:0-2958 GCF_051956635.1 Neisseria sp. P0022.S010
GGGTATGACATAAACGGAGTATGATATAATTTTGGCGGTCTAACGTCAATGTTTTTAAGTAAAAATATGGAAGTAAAACTGCCTTTGGTTTTAGGGTCGAGTTCGGTTTTCCGCTGCGGACAGCTTCGCCGTTTGGGTATCGATTTTCAGACGGCATCGCCTGATTTTGACGAAACGCCTATTGCGGGCGAGCATGCAGGCGAGACGGCGCTGCGTTTGGCGGAAGGCAAAGCCCGTTCATTGGCGGCAACTTTTCCTGCCGCGCTGATTATTGGTGCAGACCAAGTCGCATGGTGCGAAGGACGGCAGTTGGGCAAGCCGATGAACGTCGCAAATGCACAACAGATGCTGGCGGACTTAAGCGGAAAACGGATTGAATTTTACAGCGCAATCGTGCTTTTGAATACTGCTACGGGCAAGGTTCAGCATCATGTCGATCATACGGTGGTTACCATGCGCCGGTTGACGCAGGAGCAAATCAGCCGATATTTGGAACGCGAGCCGGATGCGGTTTATTGTGCCGGTGCGGCGAAGAGCGAGGGTTTGGGCGCTGCTTTGTTGGAGCAGATTGAAAGTACGGACCCGAATGCTTTGATCGGCCTTCCGATTTTCCGTCTGATTGATTTTTTGAAAAACGAAGGTGTGGAAGTTTTATAGTTTGAGGCCGTCTGAATGTGTTCAGACGGCCTGACATTTTTTGGAGTTGCAAGAATGAAACCGATTTTGTATTTGATTCCTACCCCTTTGGGTGCGCCTGATACGCCATGCCTGTTGCCGCATGAACAACAGGCGATTGTCGGGCTGACGGATTTTGTTGTGGAAGCGGAAAAAACAGCGCGCGCGCATTTGAAGCATTTGGGCGTGACTACGCCTATCCGCGAGCTGAATCTGCAAACGTTGAATGAACACACGGATTTGAAGACTTTGCCGGAACTGCTGAAACCTTTGCAAGAAGGGCGCAGTATGGGTATTGTCAGCGAGGCGGGTTGTCCGGTTGTTGCCGATCCGGGTGCGAATTTAGTGGCGTTGGCGCATAAACACGGTTTTGAAGTACGGCCTTTGGTTGGGCCATCCAGCTTGTTGCTGGCGCTGATGGCTTCGGGTGCGAATGGGCAGAACTTTGCGTTTAAGGGTTATCTACCGTCTGAAAAAAATGAGCGGATTCAGAGTTTGAAGGTTTTGGAGCAACGTTCGCGCCAGCAGAATGAAACGCAGCTGTTTATCGAAACGCCGTATCGCAACGATGCGTTGTTGGCTGATGCGGTGGAAAACCTACATCCTGAAACGCGCTTGTGCGTGGCTACGGACTTGACCTTGCCGACACAGGAAATCATCAGCCAGACGATTGCGCAGTGGCGAAAAAGAAAAGAAATGCCGAATTTGAAAAAACGTCCGACTATTTTTGTGTTGCATGCCGCGTAAAACTGGATTGGGTTTAATCTCAAACTGTATTTGAGGAAATAAAAAAAGGCCGTCTGAACAACAGACGGCCTTTGTGTTGCCTAAACCTTCATCAAGAAATGACTTCGCCTTGGGCACGTTGTTTTTCGATGCTGCGGTTGATGTGCCATTGTTGGGCGATGGTCAAGAGGTTGTTGACTACCCAGTACAGAACCAAGCCGGCAGGGAAGAAGAAGAACATGATGGAGAAAACCAAAGGCATGATTTTCATCATTTTCGCCTGCATTGGGTCGGTTGATGGCGGATTCAGATAAGTTTGTGCAAACATGGTTACCGCCATAATCAAAGGCAGGATGTAGAAAGGATCCGGACGGCTCAAGTCGGTAATCCAACCCAACCAAGGCGCTTGGCGCAATTCTACGGAGGCGAACAATGCCCAGTACAGACCGATGAAGACGGGGATTTGCAACAGCATAGGCAGACAGCCGCCCAGCGGATTGATTTTCTCGTCTTTATAAAGCTGCATCATGGCTTGTTGTTGCGCCATGCGGTCATCACCGTATTTCTCTTTAATGGCTTGCAATTTAGGTGCGGCAGCACGCATTTTTGCCATAGAGCGGTAAGAGGCGTTGGTCAATGGATACAGTACGGCTTTGACGATGATGGTCAAAACGATGATTGCCCAGCCCCAGTTGCCGATGATGTTGTGCAGTTGGTTCAAGAGCCAGAAGAGCGGGGAAGCGAACCAGTGTACTTTGCCGTAGTCTTTGGCCAGTTGCAGTTTGTCGGCGATGTTGGCGATAACGGAAGTGGTTTGCGGACCGGCATACAGGTTGATGGCGGTTTCGGCTTTTGCACCGGCTTGGATGGCGGCTAAAGGCACGCTGACGCTTGCGCTGTACAGATTGTCGTTGCGACGTTTGATGTCGATGTTGCATTCGCCTGCAGAGCATACGCTTTGGCCGTCTTTAGGCTGCAAAATCCAAGTGGACATGAAGTGGTGTTCAATCATGCCGAGCCAGCCGGTCGGGGTTTTGCGGATGTATTCGGCTTCGGATTTGCCGGATTTGGCATCGTCGTCCAAATCAGAGAAGCTGACTTTTTGGAAGTCGCCTTCAGGGGTGTAAACCACCGGGCCGACGTAAGAGCGGGTGAAGTAGCCTTGACCTTCGGGTTCGC
This sequence comes from Neisseria sp. P0022.S010, assembly GCF_051956635.1. NCBI lineage: Bacteria > Pseudomonadati > Pseudomonadota > Betaproteobacteria > Neisseriales > Neisseriaceae > Neisseria > Neisseria sp. P0022.S010. Next base: position 2,581 of record NZ_JBQCXF010000373.1, read on the forward strand.
TGTTGTCGCGTACGATGCGGTAGTCCGCGCTCAGGTTGACAGGTTGGCCGTTGCTGTTGGTAATGTCAAAGCGGATGTTAACCAAGTAGCTGCCTTTGGTAAAAGTATAAACTTTGTCGATTTTCAGGCCGTTGGTTTCAGGTGCGCTCAGGCGGACTTCAACTTTGTCACCTTCCAAACTGTATTGTTTTTGTGGGGCGGTAAAGCTGATGCCTTTCAGAACGTTGTTGCCTTGAGCGTCCAAAAGTTCAGATTGGGCAACGTAGGTGTATTCCTTGCCGTCGTTAAACAGGACGAAAGGTTTGTGTTCGTCGCCGGTTGCTTTGTATTGCAAGAGGGTCAGCTGACGCAGGTCGCCGCTTTTCTCATCGATGACGG
>NZ_JBQCXF010000374.1:0-2953 GCF_051956635.1 Neisseria sp. P0022.S010
TAAAAATCCGAACAATCCAAACGATATCGATTTGCTTGCACTGGCGGTTTCAGACGGCCTGGTTTGCATACACTGGGTCAGCATCCGCGGCGGACGGCACGTCGGCGACAAAAGCTTTTTCCCCGACACCAAAAACGATCCCGAGCCAAACGGACAAGATTACGCCGAAGCCTTCGTCGCCCAGCATTATTTGGGCAAAAGCAAACCCGACATTATCATCAGCAACTTTTCCGTTCCCGATGCGCTGAAAGAGGCCTTGGAAGGCGAACACGGCAAACAAATGCAATTTGTCACTAAAACCATAGGCGAACGCAAAGTCTGGTTGAAAATGGCGGAACAAAACGCACAAATGGCGATTGCACAACGCCGCCTGCAACAAAGCAGCCAGCAACACCGCATTGATGAACTGGCCAAAATCCTCGGCATGGATTCAGACGGCCTCAACCGCCTTGAATGTTTCGATATCAGCCACACACAAGGCGAGGCTACTATTGCGTCCTGTGTTGTGTACGATGAGCAAAACATCCAGCCTTCGCAATACCGCCGCTACAACATCACGACCGCCAAGCCTGGCGACGATTACGCCGCTATGCGCGAAGTGTTGACGCGCCGTTACGGCAAAATGCAGGAAGCCGAAGCCAACGGCGAAAGCGTCAAATGGCCGGATGTCGTGTTGATTGACGGCGGCAAAGGGCAAATCGGCGTAGCCGTATCGGTATGGGAAGAACTCGGGCTGCACATTCCTTTGGTCGGTATCGCCAAAGGCCCCGAGCGCAAAGCCGGTATGGAAGAACTCATACTGCCATTTACCGGCGAAGTCTTCCGCCTGCCACCCAACAGCCCGGCTTTGCATTTATTGCAAACCGTACGCGATGAATCGCATCGCTTTGCGATTACAGGCCACCGCAAAAAACGCGACAAAGCACGCGTTACTTCCTCACTCAGCGAAATCCCCGGTATCGGCAGCAAACGCCGCCAAGCATTGCTTACCCGATTCGGCGGCCTGCGCGGCGTGATTGCCGCCAGCCGCGAGGACTTGGAAAAAGTGGAAGGCATCAGCAAAGCATTGGCGGAAACCATTTACGAGCATCTGCACTGATTGGCTTGAACAGCAAAAAGGAACAATATGAAACCTGTCATCATCAAAAATATCGAGATCGGCAAAGGCCTGCCTAAAATTGCCGTGCCGCTGGTGGCCGCCAATACGCAGGAATTGGATCAGGCTTTGCGTGTATTGAAAGATACGGCTTTTGACATTATTGAATTTCGTGCGGATTTTTTTCAAGCTGCGCTTAATGCCGATTTTATTGCCGAGCAATTAGGTATTGTCCGACAGGCTTTTCCTGACAAACCTTTACTGTTTACGTTTAGAAGGGCGAAAGAGGGTGGCAATACGCCTTGTGCTGACGACTATTATTTTGAATTATTGGAAAAAATCATCCGTTCCAAACAAGCTGATATGATCGACATCGAGCTTTTTGCCGAGGAAAGCGGCGTAAAACAAACCATTGCTTTGGCACATGAGTATCAAACTGTCGCCTTACTTTGTAATCACGATTTCCAAGCCACGCCGTCTTTGGCAGACATTACAGGCCGTCTGAAAACAATGGCCGAGTGGGGAGCGGATATCTGTAAAATTGCCGTGATGCCGCAATCTCCGCAAGATGTATTGACTTTATTGCAGGCAACGTATGAAGTTTCACAAAGTATAAACTGCCCGATTATTACTATGTCTATGAATAAAATCGGTGCGATCAGTCGTCTGGCCGGCTCGGCTTTCGGCTCAGCCGTAACCTTTGGTGCAGCAGGAAAAACGTCGGCTCCCGGTCAAATTGATGCCAATGAATTGAGGAAAATCCTGGCTATTTTAGGATAATTTAATTATTAACATTTAAGTCCATTTGAAAAATATTTTTCAGATGGACTGATTTTTTATCATTTTTTTCTTTCAATTCTAAATAAAATAGGTAACAATAGGCTTCCTATTTTAATAACTAGAGGAGAAATAAAATGACTACTACTAAAGAAAACCTGGCGAATCCAGGTCCAGTAGGCCTGTGCGGCTTTGCATTGACAACTTGGCTGCTCAGTCTGATTAACGGCGGCTTTTTTACTGCTCAAGAGGGTGTCGGCTTAGTTTTGGGCATGGCTCTCGCCTTTGGTGGTATCGCACAAGTTATTGCCGGTATGTTTGAGTTCAAGAAAGGCAATACGTTTGGCTTTACCGCTTTTATCAGCTATGGCGCCTTCTGGTGGACATGGGCTTTGTTTACCATCTTTTTCAAAGGTGAAACAGCTCCGGCATTTATCGGCTGGTATCTCTGCGCATGGGGTATGTTTTCGCTGATGATGTTTGTGGCCACTTTGACCAAGCCTAAAGTATTGAGCGGTATTTTCTTTTGCTTGACGCTGACTTTCTTTGCTTTGGGTATTGGCGATGGCATGGAAAATCATAGCATCGTCCATATCGGCGGTTGTTTGGGTTTGGTAACTGCACTTGGTGCGTTCTACTTGGCTGCGGCAGAGGTCATCAACGAATCTTTCGGCAAGACGGTTTTGCCGGTTGGCGAGCGTAAATAAGCTTAACCATGCAAAATGCCGTCTGAACGGTGAAAATGAAATCAAAGATTTCGACCACAATGTTCAGACGGCATTTTTTATTTGTCTTCAAATAAATCGACATCAAATAAATCCGGCTCTTTGATGCGCTCCCGACAATCGAGCTTGATGTCTTCAGTAACCCGGCAGCAGCACGGCAAAATTTCTCCGGGCGCGACAAAAGCGAGTGGAAAATTATCATAAGAGACTTTCCCATCCAAGATTTTGACCCGGCATGAACCGCAATAACCGCTGCGACATTGGTATTCAACTTCGTGTCCAGTGCGCTCCAAGCCCTCCAATAAGGTTTCGCCTTGTTGGAGTTGGAAGGTTTTGTCGTGTGTGCTAATGAGTG
>NZ_JBQCXF010000375.1:0-2943 GCF_051956635.1 Neisseria sp. P0022.S010
TAGGAAAACCTTGCTGCATACTCTGATAGCTTCTTGTTTTTCTATTCCTGCATTGGCCGTTGCTGCAGCGGGCGATACTTCACCTACTATGGGAACAGAGGGTTCAGGAGAATTTTGGAAAGAACCAAATCAAAACATTGATGGAGATTACAAAGCTACACTAGCACCTAATAGCGGAGAACAATTTGCTCGTCCAAAAGGACTTATCGTTCGTGCGAATAATCAAGTTGAAATTAAAGGCAAAACTAACATTAATGTTACGTTAGCCAGCGAAGCTAATTCAGGATTAGCCGTAGACTCCAATGCCGCCTACGGTATTGCTGTAGGATATGATTATGCTGGTGGTAATGCTTCTGATACCGCAAGCTTAACTTTGCATGATGATGCTAATATCACTGTTAAAAACACAGAAAACACAGTGAAAAGTACAAAAAACTTTGGTGGCGCAACTGCACCATTTGGTCACCAATTATCCGGGGTGAAGGTTTATCGTAAGAATGGCGCCAAACCGGTTTTCAATTCTGAGAAAAAACTGACCATTAATGTAGAAGATAAAACCACCGCTAAAATCGGGGATTATTTAGTCGGGCTTTACGTTAGTGGAGACGGTGCGGAAGCGAACTTAAAAGATTCTGACATCACAGTGAAAGCAAACGGAAAATTTTCTGCCGCATTAAAAATTGGTAAACCGGAACTACCAAACACTGAAAAACCGGCTGACTATAAAGGTGCTGTTGTCAATTCCACCGGCAAAATGGTGCTTGATACAACAGAATCAAAAGACTCCGCAACCGTGCGCTTATTTGGCACCAAATCCCGCTTAATTGCCGATTCTGATACCAGCAGCGGTGAAATTAAATCCGGCAATTCAGCTGTTGTTTTTGATACTCAGGATTACACAACTAAAGTAAGTGCCTTTTTTATTAGCGATGATGTATCTAGAAATGAGCCTAATAAAGATCAAGAAGTTCGTTTAAACAATACAAAAATCACCACAACGTCTAATGATGCTTCATTGATTGTTGCTGATGCGAGAAAAGAAAGTAGTTTTGCAGTAACCTTCGCAGGAAATAAAGTCGCAAGTTGGTTTAATAATGGTGAATTCGTTGCCGAAAATGCAAAATTCACTTTAAAAGGCAAAGACAGTGAAGCCAAAGCCGCAGAAAATGGCTGGCTTGCCGAAACCAAAGTGGCAACAACAAAAGGGGCTGATTTGACATTTACCTTGTCTGATCAAGCAAAAGCCATTGGTTTGATGCAACAACAATCTAAAGGCAATGTGCATTCTAAATTAGATGTGCATGTGAACAACCAAGCTGTTTGGGAATTGAAACAAAAAGGTGATGAACAACGCTCTACCATCAATGCCTTAACCTTGGATAAGGGGGTATTAGATGCGTCTAAAAATATTCCGAACGGTTCAACTAAAACAGACTATAAAGTTAAACTGGTTAAACAAGATGGTACTGAAGGCACATTAACCAGTAACAACGGTGAAATCACCCTTGCCAATGGCTCTTACGAAGACAAACTCACTGTGGAAGGCAACTACACAGCGAATAACGGTGTTCTTAAAGTGAATACTCATTGGGATAGTAATGATGCCAATAACGGTAAATCTGACTTATTGGAAATCACCGGTAATGCCGAAGGGACAACAAAAGTTGTCAGTTTGAAAGCGGACGGCACAGAAAATATGATTGATGGCACTATCGGCTCTATTGCGGCTGATTTAGCCAAAAACAGTACGGCAGTAGTTCGAGTACAAGGGGAAAGTAATTTAAAGAACTTTACCGGTATTGCCAAAACTACAGGTGCGGGTGAACTGCAATTGGCTTCCAAAAAAGTAGGAAATACAACCGAATATTTTTGGACGGTAGTTTCCACGAATAAGGATGCCATTTACACAGCTTCTGTTCCTGCTTATACGCTTATTCCAAACTTGAACTTAGAAGTTGGCTACGAAACAGTTGGTACATTGCACCAACGCCGTGGTGAAAATCAGGCCCTTTCTTGGGAAAAATCTCAAGCGAACAACCAAATTTGGGGACGTATTATTGGCAAACACATTGCTTTGGATGGTAAAAAGCGTTTGAATCTTAGCGCTGACCTTGCAGGCTTCCAGTTTGGCCACGACTTTGATATTTCTTCTAGCAAAAATGGCGGCAAACGTTTAACCGGTGGTTATGTTGGTTACACACATGCTAATTCGAAATTTTATGATGAATATCGTGCCGAGAATGGTGTCGTCCTTGATGACAAATATACAGGTAAAGCTAAAACCGAAAACCTCCATGTCGGTGTGACTCACACACGGTATTCTGAAGATGGTAGCTATATAGACTTTGTAGGCCAACTTTCTTGGATGCAAAATAAATATAACTCCTTAGATTCGAAAGCAAAAAACCATGGTTTGGGTGTGGCTTTATCGGGTGAGGTAGGTCGTCCGTTTGTATTAAGTAAAGAGAAAACGAATAATGGCGACAGTTGGATTATTGAGCCGCAAGCACAATTAATCTATCAATACCTCGGCTTAAATAGCTTCACTGATGATATGCGCTCTGTGCATCAAGATAAGCAACATAATTTACGCAGCCGCATTGGTGTACGCTTTGCTTATAATAATTTAACCGATCATGAAAAAGTTCGAACCTTGTATTTCACCACTAATGTGTGGCATAACTTCAGAAATACTTCGGCCAGTAACATTGGCGAGGATAATGTTACTGAAAAATTAGCAAAAACTTGGGGCGAAGTTGGTTTGGGAGCACAATTTGCAACCAGTTCCAATACCCATATTTATGCAGATGCACGGTATGAACAATCTTTAAGTGGAACGAAACATCAAGGATACAAATGCTCAATCGGCATAAAATATTCTTGGTAATCTTCAAGTAATATATCTTACCGTAGTCCTTTTATATGAGCCGGATAAATATTAAC
>NZ_JBQCXF010000376.1:0-2941 GCF_051956635.1 Neisseria sp. P0022.S010
GAAATAAACGAAGAAGACAGCCCGGTCGGTTTTTTCGACCAACTGGACAGCCTGAAACGTTTGTTCAGCATGAACAAGCGCACTGCCGACAACCATAAAATTGCCCGCATCCGCCTGCTTTCCGTGCTCGAACACAATAAAATGAAACGCGCCGAAACAAACGAAGAGCACGCAGCAGAACCGTTTACCGAAGAGCTGGAACACATCACAGCTACCGAAGAAGAAATCAAAGTTGCACCTAAAACCCGCAAATCTGCCAAACCGGAACGTATTCCTAAAATCACGCCGTTTGCACAGATGGAAACGCCCGAATACAGCCCGTCTTTGGTGCAAAACAGCAATTTTGAAGAAATCACATTAGAAGAAGCCACCCGTTCCCTGCACGAAGCAGCGGTTGAAGAATGGAACGAGCATTTGGCCGAAAAAAATGCGCCAATTTACAAAGACGAAGTCGAAACCCCATTATTGCGCGCTTCATCCCTGCCGATGACCGGCATGGAAATCATCGACTATAACGACCCTATCTTGCGCCGCACACGCGAACGTGCCTTGGCGCGTGCCAATAATGTCCGCGTGGCAGAAGCCAATGCGCCGCATATCGAAACCGTTCAGACGGCCTTAAGAACTGCCGAAAAAGAAGCCATCCTCCCCTATACTTCCATGCAGGCATTCCCTTCTGAAATCCAAGCGGAAGATATTCACAACAACCTTGCCCGCCGCACCGCCGCCCGCCACAAACTGGCCGAAGCCGTCGCCCCATTACGCGGCTACTCTCCGCGCACCATCGAAAATGACGAAATTTTGGCCAACTTGGGACAAATCAGCCGTCCTGCCAGCTTGCGCCGTCAAGTTCGCTATACCGAAGCGGCCGCCGAAAGATGGGCGCGTAAACAAGCTGCCACGGAAGCTGTTGCACCACGACCTGCCGCACCGGCAACGCCGTCCCGTCCGAAACCGGCTGCGCCTGTTAAAAAATCCCCTTATATCTCCCGACCTGCCGCGCCAAACGCAACCGTAGTCGAGCCGCCTGCCGTACCGGTTGTCCCTATGGCTAAAACCGATATTCCTGAGCCGCCCGTTTTCCAAACCTCGATTGCGCCGATTGATATCCCCGAACCGCCTGCTTTTGAACATAAAATCCAAGTGCCGATTTTTGATGCACAAGTCAATGCGCATGTCAGCAATCAGCCTGAACGCAGTATCCACGATTATTTAATCAGCGAATCTGCCGTCGAAGAAACGGAATTCGATAGTGAGCCGGAAGCAACTGTACAACCGGAAGCAGAAGCTATTCAAGCGGTTGAAGCTATTGAACCCGTTGAATCTGTTGAAACAATCTCAAGGCCGTCTGAATATACACAGACAGCCGTTGAAACGCCTGTTCAAACCGTAGAACCAAGCGTTCAAGAGAGTACGCCAAGCGTAGTTCATCCAACTTCGGCAACACTTACCGATGCACGCCTGCCGACTACCGCCCTGCTTCTGCCGCCGCAATTTGACCCAAGCGCATCGCAAACTGAAGAACAGTTGTTGGAAAACAGCATTACCATCGAAGAAAAACTGGCCGAGTTCAAAGTTAAAGTCAAAGTGATGGATTCCTATTCCGGCCCGGTCATTACGCGCTACGAAATCGAGCCTGATGTCGGCGTGCGCGGCAGTGCCGTTTTGAACCTCGAAAAAGACTTGGCGCGCTCGCTTGGTGTGGCTTCTATCCGCGTGGTGGAAACCATCCCCGGCAAAACCTGCATGGGTTTGGAATTGCCTAATCCGAAACGCCAAATGATCCGCTTAAGCGAAATCTTCAATTCGCCTGCGTTTACCGAATCTAAATCCAAACTGACTCTCGCACTCGGCCAAGACATTACCGGCCAGCCTGTTGTGACAGACTTGGCCAAAGCACCGCATCTGCTGGTTGCCGGTACGACCGGTTCGGGTAAATCCGTAGGTGTGAACGCCATGATTCTGTCCATGCTCTTCAAAGCAACGCCTGAAGACGTGCGCATGATTATGATTGACCCGAAAATGCTGGAGCTGAGCATTTACGAAGGCATTCCGCACCTGCTCGCCCCCGTCGTGACTGATATGAAGCTGGCCGCAAATGCCCTGAACTGGTGCGTCAACGAAATGGAAAAACGCTACCGCCTGATGAGCTTTATGGGCGTGCGCAACCTTGCCGGTTTCAACCAAAAAATTGCCGAAGCCGCCGCACGTGGCGAAAAAATTGGCAGCCCGTTCAGCCTCACGCCTGAAAACCCTGAGCCATTGGAGAAACTGCCGTTTATCGTGGTCGTGGTAGATGAGTTTGCCGATCTGATGATGACTGCAGGCAAGAAAATTGAAGAACTGATTGCCCGTCTTGCCCAAAAAGCGCGTGCAGCCGGCATCCATTTAATTCTTGCCACCCAACGCCCAAGCGTGGATGTCATTACCGGCCTGATTAAAGCCAATATTCCGACACGCATTGCCTTCCAAGTATCCAGCAAAATCGACAGCCGCACGATTCTTGACCAAATGGGCGCAGAAAACCTGCTCGGCCAAGGCGATATGTTGTTCCTGCCACCCGGCACCGGTTATCCGCAACGTGTACACGGCGCGTTTGCTTCCGACAACGAAGTACACCGCGTAGTGGAATATCTGAAACAATTCGGTGCGCCTGATTATATCGACGATATTTTAAGCAGCGGTTCGACCGAGGACTTTACCGGCACCAGCCGTAGCAACGACAGCGACCTTGACCCCATGTATGACGAAGCCGTTTCCGTTGTCTTAAAATCGCGTAAGGCCAGCATTTCCAATATCCAACGCCAACTGCGCATCGGCTACAACCGCGCCGCCCGCTTGATTGACCAAATGGAAGCCGACGGCATTGTTTCACCGGCGGAAAACAACGGCAACCGCACCATCTTGACGCAAAGCAGCGACCATCTGGATTAATTTATCC
>NZ_JBQCXF010000377.1:0-2934 GCF_051956635.1 Neisseria sp. P0022.S010
CCATCAATACCGAGCGTGTGAAAAAGGCTTTGGGCACGGATCAGCTGCCGGACAATCAATGGGATTTGGTGTTTAACCCCGAATACACGTCCAAACTCAAGCAATGCGGCATCAGCTATTTGGACAGTGCGGCGGAAATTTATCCTATGGTGTTGAACTATATGGGTAAAAACCCAAACAGCAGCGAAACGGCGGATATCAAGGCAGCTACGGAAGTCTTGAAGAAAAACCGTCCGTACATCAAGCGTTTTACCTCGTCCGGTTTTATCGATGATTTGGCGCGCGGCGATACTTGCGTAACGATTGGTTTTGGCGGCGATTTGAACATTGCCAAACGCCGTGCCGAAGAAGCAGGCGGCAAGGAAAAAATCCGTGTGATGATGCCGAAAGAAGGCGTGGGGATTTGGGTGGATTCGTTTGTGATTCCGAAAGATGCCAAACATGTGGCCAATGCCCATGCGTATATTAATGATTTCTTAGATCCTGAAGTTGCGGCGAAGAACGGCAATTTTGTTACTTATGCGCCGTCCAGCAAACCGGCTCAAGAGCTGATGGATGAAGAGTTTAGAAACGACAATACGATTTTCCCGACCGATGAGGATTTGAAAAACAGCTTTATCATGGTGCCTATCCAACCGGCGGCGTTGAAATTTATGGTCCGTCAATGGCAAAGCGTGAAAGCAGGGACATAAGCTGATTTAAACGTATTAAGGCCGTCTGAATGGTGTAACCGAAATCCTTGATTTCGTTTTACGGCTGTTCAGACGGCCTTTGGTTTGTGTCAGATTGGCTTGGATAAGGTTTATAGTGGATTAAATTTAAACCAGTACGGCGTTGCCTCGCCTTGCCGTACTAATTGTACTGTCTGCGGCTTCGTCGCCTTGTCCTGATTTAAATTTAATCCACTATAAAAACAAAGGGCGTGTCTATCAATCACGCCCTTTGTGTTTGTTTCAGACGGCCTTAGAATTTCACGCCTTTATGCAGGGCGACGATGCCTGCGCTCATGTTGTGGTAATCCACGCTGTCGAAGCCTGCATCCAGCATCATTTGTTTCAAGGTTTCTTGGTCGGGATGCATACGGATGGACTCGGCGAGGTATTGGTAGCTGTCGGCATCTTTGGCAATCAGTTTGCCCATAATCGGCAACAGTTTGAAAGAGTAGAGGTCGTACACGCCTTCCAAAGGCTTGTATACTTTGGAAAATTCCAACACCAGTAAGGTGCCGCCCGGTTTCAATACGCGGTACATTTCTTTCAGCGCGGCATCTTTGTGCGTCATATTGCGCAGACCGAATGCGACGGAAACCAAATTGAAATAGTTGTCGGGGAACGGCAATTTTTCAGCGTCTGCCAACGATACAGGCAGAATCATGCCTTCGTTGAGCAGGCGGTCGCGGCCGACGGTCAGCATGGAGGAGTTGATGTCTGTCAGCCAAACTTCGCCTTCTTTGCCCACACGTTTCGCCCAGCCTCGGGACAAATCGCCTGTACCGCCGGCGATATCCAATACTTTGTCGCCTTTTTTCAGGCGGGCGGTATTGATGGTGAAATGTTTCCAAACACGGTGCAGACCGCCGGACATTACGTCATTCATAATGTCGTAGTTTTTTGCCACGGAGTGGAAGACTTCGGCAACTTTGCCTGCTTTTTCGTCTTCGTCAACAGTCGTGAAGCCGAAATGGGTTTTGTGGTCGCTCATAGTGTCTGCCTTCTTAAAATAATACGGATTCAGATATCGAATACGTCGAAATCGCCAACCACTTTCGACGCGGGAAATATAGTTTGTGCCTGTCGCTCCAGCATCAGGCGTTGCCCTTCTTCGGTATAACGTGCGCTGATGTGGGTCAGGTAAAGTTGTTTCACATTGGCTTGCAAGGCCAGCTTGGCGGCATCGGATGCGGTCGAATGAAACACTCGTTCCGCTGTCTCTTCATCGCCTGCGGCAAAGGTTGCTTCATGCACCAAAACGCCTGTGTTTTGTGCGGCATACACTGCCTGCGGACAGGCTTTGGTATCGCCGAAGATAGCCGCTACCTGTCCTTTTTTGGGCGGGGAGAGAAACGCTTTGCCGTCAATGATCCTGCCGTCGTCCAATGTTACGGCCTCGCCTTTTTTCAGACGGCCTTTCCGCCGCAACCGCCGCTACCGCAGGAATGTGTGCGTTTGGGTTTCAAATCTTCGGCACTTGGCGTTCTGGACGCGCCGGCTTTTTGGAGGCGGTCGAGATAGTCTTGCCAAAGCGCGTCTTGATTGTGCGCCAATCGGTAGAGATAGTCCCAGTCGTAAAGGCCGCTGTTGTGGCCGTCTGAAAAAGTAATTTTCAATGCGTATTGGCCGACAGGTTCTAAATCGGTAATGCTGACTTCGGCTTTACCTGTTTGCAAAACATCTTGACCTGGACCGTGTCCGCGCACTTCCGCGCTGGGCGAGTACACGCGCAGGTATTCGGCAGGAAGGCTTTTGGCACCGTCAACATAAACCAAAGTCAGTACGCGCCGCTCTTGCTGGAGGCGGATTTCTTGTGGAATTTTATCGGCTTGGATCATGTCATGCTCCGTTCTTTTTACGCAAATAGGCAACGCGTACAGAAAAAATACCGCCAAGTACGGCAAACAGCACGATTGTGTAGAGTGAAAACCGTATCAGGCTCACTTGCGTGTCCGCCGTCAGCCCCAAAGGCAGCAACATCACGGCAACGAACAGTAAAAACGCGGCCAACATGGCGGCAATGCTGGCAAAGGCATAGCGGGTATTGGCTGCTGTTTGCGGATGTTTGGTCATGTTGGATAGCTTGCCGTAGGGTGATGAGGCGGTATTTTATCAGCTTTTTGGTGCTTCATGCCGTCTGAAAACGGCTTTATTTCCATAAATAAAGTGTAATGGCGCGCCTGTCTTCGCCTTCGGGCATTAAGCGGATGCTGCTGCCTTTGCT
>NZ_JBQCXF010000378.1:0-2909 GCF_051956635.1 Neisseria sp. P0022.S010
ACGTTATACAGTATCATTTTAATGTTTTAATTTTCTTTCAGACGGCCTGTTGTCCGTATTCGGACAAGGGCGGTTTTAGGCTTATGAATTCTGTATTGTTGACCGGATTGCTGCAAAGGCTGCTGATTGCGCTTGTCGCATTGGCGGCGTTGTGGGCTGTATATTTTTGGGCGGTATCGCCATGAGTATCGTGGTGGAAAATCTGACGGTCAGCTATCAACGCAGGCCGGTGGTGCACCATGTCGATATGGTGTTTGAAGATGGCAAGATGTGGACGATTTTCGGGCCGAACGGCGCGGGTAAATCGACTTTGCTCAAAGCCATTATGGGCTTGCAGAAGACGGATACGGGCAGTGTGCGCTATGAAAGTATGGCGCGCAAGGATATTGCCTATCTGCCGCAACAGTCGGACATTGACCGCAGCCAGCCGATGATGGTGTTTGAACTGGCGGCGATGGGGCTGTGGTATGAAATCGGATTTTTCGGATGTGTGAACGCGGCGCAGAAAAAGCGCGTGATGGCGGCTTTGGAACGCGTGGAAATGCAGGATTTTGCCACGCGCCAAATCGCGCACTTGTCCAATGGCCAGTTCCAACGCGTATTGTTTGCGCGGATGCTGGTGCAGAATGCCAAATTTTTGTTGCTGGACGAACCGTTTAATGCGGTGGATGCGCGTACGACTTATGCGCTGTTGGAAGTTTTGCGCCAATGCCATCAGGACGGTCAGGCTGTGATTGCCGTGTTGCATGATTACGAGCAGGTAAGGGCATATTTTGCCAACACGCTGCTTTTGGCGCGTGAAAAAGTGACTGCCGGTGCGACGGAAAATGTGTTGACTGATGAATTTTTGGCACAGGCAAACAGAATGATGCAGAAACAGGAAGCGGCCGATTGGTGTGCGGTTTAATGGACAAGGCCGTCTGAAAATAAGTGTTTTTCAGACGGCCTAAGGCTTTCAGAGATTAATAAAAAAGCGATAAAACATGGATTTATATGATTTGGTCGTTGCGCCGTTCGCCGAATTTGACTTTATGCGCTATGCCTTGGCGTCGATTTTCTGCCTGGCGTTGAGCGCGGCTCCTGTCGGTGTGTTTTTGGTGATGCGCCGCATGAGTTTGGTGGGCGACGCCTTGAGCCATGCGGTTTTGCCCGGTGCGGCCATTGGCTATATGTTTGCCGGTTTGAGTTTGCCTGCGATGAGCGTCGGCGGTTTTGCGGCCGGTTTGCTGATGGCTTTGTTGGCAGGTTTGGTCAGCCGGTTTACTTCATTGAAAGAAGACGCGAACTTTGCCGCATTTTATTTGAGCAGCCTTGCCATCGGCGTGGTTTTGGTCAGCAAAAACGGCAGCAGCGTCGATTTGCTGCATTTGCTGTTTGGCTCGGTGTTGGCGGTGGATATTCCGGCTTTGCAGCTGATTGCCGTTTCCGCGAGTGTTACTATTTTGCTGATGGCGGTGATGTTCCGCCCGCTGGTGTTGGAAAGCATAGATCCTTTGTTCCTCAAGGCTGTCGGCGGGAAGGGCGGCTTTTGGCATGTGTTGTTTTTGGTGCTGGTCGTGATGAATCTGGTTGCCGGTTTTCAGGCATTGGGTACGCTGATGTCAGTCGGCTTGATGATGTTGCCGGCGATTACCGCCAGACTGTGGGCGAAAAGCATGGGTTGGCTGATGATTTTGTCTGTCGCATTGGCTTTACTTTGCGGCTTGGCAGGACTGTTGTTTTCCTACCATATCGAAATCCCGTCCGGCCCTGCGATTATTTTATGCTGCGGCACGCTTTACCTGATTTCCGTCGTGTTCGGTTGGGAGGGCGGCATTTTGGCAAAATGGCTGCGCCGCAAGAAACACCGCACGGCATAATTTTTCAGACGGCCGCTTGAATAATCAGGCGGTCTGTCTTATGATGATGTTAATGTTACGTTATATCACTGGAGAGAATATGAAACATTGGAAACTCGGCATTGTTGCCGCATTATTGACCGGTGCCGCTTATGCCGCTCCTTTGCCTGTTGTGACCAGCTTCAGCATTTTGGGCGATGTGGCCAAACAGATTGGTGGCGACCGTGTGGCCGTACAAAGCTTGGTCGGTGCAAACCAAGACAGCCATGCCTACCACATGACCAGTGGCGACATCAAAAAAATCCGCAGTGCCAAATTGGTATTGCTCAACGGCTTGGGCTTGGAAGCTGCTGACGTACAGCGCGCAGTCAAACAGAGCAAAGTTCCTTTTGCCGAAGCGACCAAAGGCATTCAGGCTTTGAAAGCAGAAGAGGGCGGCCATCATCATGACCACGATCACGAAGGCCATCATCACGATCACGGCGAGTTTGACCCGCACGTTTGGACCGACCCCGTCCTGATGGGCACTTATGCGCAAAACGTTGCCAATGCTTTGATTCAAGCCGACCCTGAAGGCAAAACCTACTATCAGCAACGTTTGGGCAACTATCAAATGCAGCTGAAAAAACTGCACAGCGATGCGCAGGCTGCCTTTAATGCCGTGCCTGCCGCCAAGCGTAAAGTCTTGACCGGACACGATGCGTTCTCTTACATGGGTAAACGCTACAATATTGAATTCATCGCCCCACAAGGCGTGAGCAGTGAGGCCGAGCCGTCTGCCAAACAAGTGGCTTCCATCATCCGCCAAATCAAACGCGAGGGCATTAAGGCCGTCTTTACTGAAAACATCAAAGACACGCGTATGATTGACCGTATTGCCAAAGAAACCGGCGTCAATGTCAGCGGACGTTTGTATTCAGATGCATTGGGTGGCGCACCGGCTAACAGCTACATCGGTATGTACCGCTACAATGTCAAAGTTTTGACCGATGCCATGAAAAAATAAAGCGGCTTAAGGATAAAGGCCGTCTGAAACCTTAAAAACAAGGTTTCAGACGGCCTTTTATATGC
>NZ_JBQCXF010000379.1:0-2903 GCF_051956635.1 Neisseria sp. P0022.S010
GCATAAACCAGAAAATCCGTACGTTTCGGAATTTTGCGCAGGGAATACATCATAAAGCCGGCGATGGTTTCATAATTTTCCGAATTGGGAAACTCTTCAATATCCAGCGCGCGCATGACATCGGTAAGCGGCGTGGCGCCATCTACCAACCATGTATCTTCGGTACGGCGGATGATTTGCGGCTCTTCTTCGGTATTAACCAGCTCGCCCATCACAATGCTCATCACATCTTTCAGCGTTACCACGCCGACCACGAGCGCGTATTCGTTTACCACTACGGCAAAGTCTTCGCCGGAAGTTTTGAAGGTCTCCAATACATCATAAAGCGACAACGTATCGGGGATGAACAAGGCTTTGCGCAACACGCGCTTGTCGGTCAGACGGACGTCTTTTTCTTTTAAAAACAAGGTCAGCAGCGTATGCGATTCGATATAGCCGATGACGCGTTCCAAATCGCCGTCGCATACGAGAAATTTATTGTGCGGTTTTTCCGACATCATTTCCAACACGGTATCGCTGTCGTCGTGTTTGTCAAAATAGGCGATATATTCGCGCGTGCTCATGGTGGAAGTGACCGTGCGCTCTTGCATATCGAAAATGTTTTCAATCAGATAGTGCTCTTGTTCTTTCAATACACCAGCCTGAGCGCCTGCATCAACGACGGCATAAATATCTTCCGAGGTCAGCTGCTCCTGACGGACGGTTGAGATTTTGAAGAGTTTGAATATTGCATTTGCCAATCCGTCAAAAACCCAGACAAGGGGTTTTAAGATAAAAATCAAAAACATCATCGGACGGACAATGCGTACCGCCACCGCTTCGGGATGGGTCATTGCCATGCGCTTAGGCATCAGGTCGGCAATTAAAATAAAGCTGCCTGTAACCAGCGAGAAGGTCAGCAAAGAGGCAACTGTGCTGCCCCAACTGCCTGCGTTCTCCAAAAGTTTGCCAAAATACGGACGTATTGCCGCCTCGCCGACGATACCGGCAAGAATGGCGACGGCGTTCAAACCGATTTGGACAACAGTAATAAAACTGCCCGGCTGCTGCTGCATATTGATTACGTCAAGCGCACGCGTATCGCCGCCGTCTTTCGCCATGACCTGCAATTTGATTTTACGTGCCGAGGCAAGCGCGAGTTCGGAACAGGATACAAACGCGCTAATGACAATCAGCAGGCACAATAATAGTAAGGCTTCAAAAATATTCATGAAAATTTGTGTGTATGGTATAGGTTAAAAATATTCAAACAGCAAAGGCCGTCTGAAAAACTCAATTTGATCTTAGATTTGTATTATGTTCATTTACTGTTTTAATCATCCAGCGCATCCTCATCCAAGGATTTCAACCATTTCAGCTTTTCGCCAATTTTGATTTCCAGGCCGCGCGGAACGGGTTGGTAGAAATCGGGTTCATCCAAACCATCGGGCATATAGCTTTCTCCGGCGGCGTAAGCGTTAGGCTCGTCATGAGCGTAGCGGTACTCGCGTCCGTAACCCAATTCTTTCATCAACTTGGTCGGCGCATTGCGCAGGTGGACGGGCACTTCATCACTGGCGTTTTCTTTGACGAAGCGGCGCATTTGGTTGTATGCCTTGTAGCCCGCGTTGGATTTGGCGGCGGCGGCAAGGTACAGCACGGCTTGCGCCAGCGCGAGTTCGCCTTCGGGCGAGCCTAAGCGTTCGAAAGTGGCGGCGGCATCGTTGGCGATTTGGAAGGCGCGCGGGTCGGCAAGCCCAATGTCCTCCCACGCCATGCGCACGATGCGGCGGGCGAGGTAACGCGGGTCGGTGCCGCCGTCGAGCATACGGCAGAACCAATACAATGCCGCATTGGGATGCGAACCGCGCACGGATTTGTGCAACGCGGAGATTTGGTTGTAGAAACTCTCGCCGCCTTTGTCGAAACGGCGGATTTGCGCGCCCAAGCTGTCGGCGAGAAATTCGGCGGTTAAGGTTTTCAGACGACGTGTGTCGGCGGCGCGTAAAAGTTGTTCCAACAGATTCAACAATCTGCGCGCATCGCCGTCGGCGGTATTGACGAGCAGCTCCTGCGCATCGGCTTCAATCGTGAAATCTCGGTATTCGGGCAACGCCAACACTTTGGCAATCAGCTTTTTGAGGTCGTCTGAAGACAAGGATTGCAAAACATATACCTGCGCGCGGCTCAACAGCGCAGGATTGACTTCGAACGACGGATTTTCCGTAGTCGCGCCGATAAAGGTCAGCAAACCGCTTTCGACATGGGGCAAAAACGCGTCCTGTTGCGCTTTGTTGAAGCGGTGTACCTCGTCAACAAACAAAATCGTCGCGCGTCCCTGCTGCAAAGCAATTTCTGCTTTGTCGATTGCCTCGCGTATGTCTTTCACTCCGGAAAATACGGCAGAAACAGGCAGAAACTGTGCATTAAAACTCTGTGCCAAAATCCGTGCCAGCGTGGTTTTACCTACCCCCGGCGGCCCCCACAGCAACATAGAATGCGGCTTTCCACCCTCGACCGCCACACGCAGCGGCTTTCCTTCGCCGATTAAATGCTGCTGCCCGATGACATCGTCCAGGGAATGCGGGCGCAAGCGTTCGGCAAGCGGTGCATCGGGTTGGCGGGTAAAGAGGTCGGACATGGCGGTTTCCGTGAAAAGTGTTTTCAGACGACGTGGATTATAACAGGTCGTCTGAAAAGGGGATTAACGCTATTTAGGCGTAATATCAATATAATTTTCATTCAAAATTTGTAGGGATTTCCCGCTGATGACGATACATTCCTCAGCTAATTTTGCGGCTTCCTCTTTTCCTTTGTTGTTTTCAGCAGTTGGCGGGCAGAAAACTTTGGTGTCACCTAAGTTCCAAGCCATATAGCCGTATAAGGCATTGTTGCGTTGTTCAGGTTTCGGAGAACAATTAATA
>NZ_JBQCXF010000380.1:0-2896 GCF_051956635.1 Neisseria sp. P0022.S010
TGCTGTTCAATTTATCTTGGAACGCCTTGCCGACAAGGGTATACCAACTGACGGACTTAATGCCCTCGTACCATAGAGAGTCATCATGTCCACCTGAATCGGGTGTTACCCCCCAATAGCGTTTGGTTACGGCGTATTCGTAAAACTGATATTTATGGTAGGCGTAGGGCAGGACGATGCTCAGTCCGGCATAACCGTGGAAAATATCAAAGTGCTTGCACAGATATTCTATCCAGCTTTCATACTCGCGACGTTTTTCCGAGGAGGACAAAAAAGACAGTGGAAAGGTGATCCTGAGATAGGACAGGTCATTAACTCCGCCTAAGGGGTGAGCGGATAGGGTTTTGATTTCATATTCCGCCGCCCTGTTGGAAGGACCGGAGTTCAGCACGCCATGCAAGCTTTCCCCCTGTTCGGCATTTTGAATCATTTTATCGATTTTTTTTTGAAATGCGTTCGGATTGATACGGGCAAAACGGCGCATCCCGTCCCAAAAGTGTGTTTTCAAATACCCGTGGTACTGCGAATAAAAGCGTTCGAAAACTTCCAGCGTCTTACGCTGTCCCGCTACCGAACCGCCGCCCGTATAGTAGATCAATATGGTCAGTCCCAGACGGGCATTGATATTATAGTCTTCGTCATACATCAGGATTTCATCGGCTTCCCGTTGCAGTGATTCATATAGTTTGGTTGTCATGCTCTTTCTTTCATGGGGTTGCTGTTGTTTACTCGTTCGGCAGATTACCATGTCGGGCATCGAATTCGCGCACTTTTTCTTCCCAGCCTTTCAGATGCGAAGTATCGGCATTTTTCTCGCAAGCCTGCCACGGGACATAGTGGGTAATTTTGTATTCATTGGGTTCGTATGTCGAACCTTTGGGTTTATTTACAAGATATTTGTAGGCATAACAGTTACTACGCTGTTCAAAACGTTCGTCTGCCGCCCAAAGGTCGGCGGAAGCACCTAAGGCAGGTGCAAATACTGCCAAACGGAGGGCGAACATGATTGAGCCTGCCAAGGCAGCAGAGGCAAAATACGCCAATGCGATTGTTGCTACCGATAAAACAATGAATGTAACAATTTCTTCCTTATTTTCTTTAACGAAATTCACTGCAACCATTAAGGCATTATCTGTCGACATAACCACGTCTGCTTCTTGAATATAAGGCAAGTAATCACGTGGAATATCCTCATACTCTTCTAAATAATCTACTGCTTGTTGTAGTTCTTGATTACTATATTCTACGATCTTCCCGTCATCACCTACCCAGCGTATACCATTTTCTGTACTCTCAAATTTTCCGAATCCTTCAAGCCAAGGAGAGTTTTGGAGAATTTGCGCGGCAGTTTCGGGATGATATACCGTTTCCATACTTTTCCTATCAATGAGTTTTTCCGATAGGATATTGATGGGGCGACCTTCAGGAGCAACCACCCATGGCTCGAGCCGGATTTTAGGCAACAGGTCTTCTTTCTTGAAACCGAAGGCTGGGACGAATTCCGGTGAAAATTCGTACACCCCTTCGGTATTGCCCTCATCGTTGTCCTGATAGATCTCCAGTAAGGCAAACCGCTCCTTTGTGGCAATTTTTTTATAGGCTTGGTCCTGCTTGTTGTCAAGATCATCATCGCCATACTTCATCTCTACCAGCCGTTTTAGGTTATCGTCATACTTCTCTCCGTAAGCTAAGGCCTCCCGACCTGGCCAGCGGATATGGTAGTCTTCGACGATAATCAGATCTGGACGTTTGCGTTCCGCACCTGGTAACACAGGTTCGGAGCATTTCCAGCGGGTATGACGTCGGTTTTTTCCTTGAGTTGTCTTGTCTAGCAAGCCAATTTTTCTACCTATTTTATCTATGAAACTTTGTGTCTCTTTTTCTTCTCTTTTTTTTGCTTTCCGATCATCAATTAAATGCGGGACAGGAACAACATCACTTCTCCCCACAGGTACACTGAAAGTTACTTCGGGCTTATACGGCCAATAATATCCGGTCATTCGCTCGGTAAGGTTTACCACACGGTCGAATCCGTTCTGTTTTCTACCTTTTACGCTGCAAGATCCACTGAAAGCATCTAATTTTTTTGTCGATCCGCCATTGTAATACTTTAAAACAAAGTCCCATACTATATACAAATATCCCAAGTCTCCAAGTTCTATGTCGGCGTATTCTTTATGCACTTTCAGCCGGGTAATCATTGCCATAAATTATTCCTCATCAAAAATTTCAAAATGTAATTTAATCGTTCCCCCTCCGGCAATATGCAACAGATGCGGTTCTTTTTTCGTTTTTTTCTCCTGCTCGAATACAACTTTCTGCGGTGATGACGTATTAACAATGATCGTTTCACCTTTACTGTTTGTTATTCCTTCAATCTGGCTACCATCTTCCAGTGTCAAAGTATATGGACGGTTTCTTACGACTTTCTGAGTTTTTCTGTCTCTCAAAATATAACGACCCGAATAGATTTGTTTGAAATCGGGTAATTTCACAGGTACATTCGATGGAATGGTTACCACCAACGGCGCCCTCACCCTCACCACCTTCGGACTCCCGATCTCAACCTCCCCGTTACTCAACTTGATATACGCCCCTTTGCAGGTGATCAGAATCTCCTCCTTCGCCGCAATGGTAATCTTCCCTGCGCTGCTGGTTAACGTTGCATCCTTCAAAGCATTCAGCTGCAATTCGTCATTCTGTGCCTGTACTTCCACTTTACCCTGATTGGCCTGCATCTTGATGCCGCTGCTTTGGGCAAACAGATTGAGGCTCTCTGCCGCATGGGCGGTCAGGCTTTGGCCGGCGGTAATGTCGGTATGGTTGCCGCTGATAAGGTGGATGTTTTCATTGGCGGTATGCAGTTGGCTTTGCTCTGTTGTGGTGGCGATGCCGG
>NZ_JBQCXF010000381.1:0-2882 GCF_051956635.1 Neisseria sp. P0022.S010
ACGGCGTATTCGGCGCGGAAGCAGCGTCCCAGTATTTCTACAAGAAACCTGCCTCCGCCCTCACCCGCCAACAAGCCGCCAAACTCACGGCACGCGTTCCGGCTCCGCTGTTTTACGCAGACCACCCTAAGAGCAAACGAATGCACAACAAAACCAATATCATCCTGCGCCGCATGGGGTCGGCAGAATTACCCGAAAGCGATATGGATTAATTTAAAAAGGCCGTCTGAATATTTCAGACGGCCTTTGTTTTTAGGCTTTCTCTTCCGGCTCCGGTACGTCAAACACTTGACGCAGGTAAGCGAGGAAGGTGTTGTTGGTGGTCATGGTTTTGCCCGGGGAGTCGGAGAGCTTGGCAACGGATTGGCCGTTACACTCGACGAGCTTCAAGACAATGTTCAAAGGTGTGTGCCCCAAGTCGTTGGTCAGGTTGGTACCGATACCGAAACTGGTTTTGAAACGGTCTTTGAAGTATTGGTGCAACGCCCATGAACGCTCAATATCGAGGCCGTCTGAAAAGGTCAGCATTTTGGTACGGCTGTCGATTTTGAGTTTTTTGTAATGCTCGTAGGCTTTGTCGCCCCAAACATAAGGATCGCCGCTGTCGTGGCGCAGGCCGTCGAAGAGTTTGGCGAAGTACAGGTCGAAATCACGCAAGAAAGCATCCATGCCGACCACGTCGGTCAGGGCGATGCCGAGGTCGCCGCGGTATTCGTGTACCCAGCTTTCCAGCGCGGCTTTTTGGAAATTGCGCAAACGTACGTCCAAGGCTTGGAAGGCTTGGAGGAACTCGTGCGCCATGGTGCCGATGGGTGTGATGCCGATTTTTTTGGCCAGATAAACGTTGCTGGTACCGCGCACGATATCGGGAGCGGCTTCTAATAAGGTGCGGATAACGTGCTCCTGCCATGCGAGGGTGTAACGGCGGCGCGTGCCGAAATCGGAAATAAGGAACGGCGGATCATTCGGATTTTGTGTAGCTGCAATTTCTTTCAGCTGTTGCGCTTTGGCCTGCAAACGGCGCTCGCCTTCTTCAATGACGGCAGGCGTTTCCAAGCGGCGGAAATAGAGTTCGTTGACGATGGCAAGAATGAAAATCTCGAAGAACATCGCCTGTATCATCGGGCCTTCGATGCGGATGTTCAGACGGCCTTGATCATCAGGGCTGACTTGGACGAAGCGGCGTTGGAGTTGGAAAAGTTCGAGATAATCGACAAAGTCACTTTTGATAAAGCGCAGGCTGCGCAGATAGTCGAGTTCGTCATGGGTAAAGCGCAGCTGGCACAGGGAGTCGAGTTCGCGTTCCAAGTCTTCTTGAATATCGGCCAGCGGATACACCATCTCTTTGTTGCGGCAACGGAATTCGTAGAGACTGTGGGTTTGCGGGAATTGGTGCAACACGACTTGCAGCATGGTGAATTTGTACAGGTCGGTATCAAGCAGGGATTGGATAATGGGCTGATAAGCAGACATAAGTTTTCTCTGAGTAAACGTGGGCGTGATGAGGGTATCGATTTTAATAGGAAAGGCCGTCTGAAAGAAACCTTATTCAGACGGCCTTTATCTTATTTAATCCAACTGCGCTACGGAAACCGGCAAAGAACGGATGGTAGACAACATCGTGCTGGCATCTTTTTGCTGTTTGCGGAACGCGGCCATATTGGTCGGGGTCAATTTCGGCGTCGGCAGAGCGACGGTAGTCGGATTGACCGGCTGGCCGTTGACGCGTGCTTCGTAGTGCAGGTGTGGGCCGGTCGAACGGCCGGTTGTACCCACAAAACCAATCACTTCGCCGGCACGGACTCTGCCGTCGGCAGGGCTGAACGCGCTCATGTGGCCGTACAGGGTTTCCACACCGTTGGCATGGCGGATCATCACGGTATTGCCGTAGCCGCCTTTCCAACCTTTGAAAATCACTTCACCGTCGGCAGCGGCCTTAATCGGGGTGCCGGTCGGCGCGGCATAGTCGATACCGGTGTGCATACGGACGGTATGCAGAACTGGGTGGACACGGTAGCCGAACGGGGAAGAAATGCGCGTGTACGCAACAGGCTCGGTATTAAAGCCTGCTTTTTGTTGTAGGGACTTACCGTTTTGGTCGTAGTAGCTACCGCTTTCTTCGTCGCCTTTGCCTTGGCTGTAATAATAGGCTTGGTAGGTTTTGCCGTCTTTAACCACTTCAGCCGCCAAAATATCGCCGACCGCCATTTGCTGGCCGCGGAAATACATGCTGTTGTACAAAAGACGCACGGTATCGCCTTCGCCCAAGTCGCTCATATTGAATGAATCGGCAAAGATTTCTTTGAGCTGGATATACACCTCGGAAGGGATTTCAGCACGGAGCATATCGCCGATGGCGGATGTGCGGATTTGCACGGAACGCAGGGTCGGCATGGTTTTCATGTCGATTTCAGCATTGGAAATGCGCCATTTGCCTTTGACTTTTTCCAAAGCCACCAAGTTGCGTTCCAATTCTTCATCGGTAAAGAATTGAACGTCGGTCACTTGGCCTGAAGAGTCGATGCGGATATTGACGGATTGGTTGGTCCGCAGGTTTTTCATGTCGAGGTTGGCATTGTTTTTCGCCATGATTTGCTTGATGTCTTCTTGGTTGACACCCATGCGCGTCAAAACGTCTGCCAAAGAGTCGCCGGCTTGGACAACTTCTTGCACCCAATAGCTGGATTGATAGGTATTGGTTTCCACATAAACGGCAGGCAGCTCTTCGGAAATACGCTCGACTTTGAAATCGGTATGTGCTGGTTGAGGGTCGGTAATGGCGTATGCGGTCATGATGCCTGAAGCCGGCAGCAGAAACGCTAAGAGGGTTGCTTTGAATCGAGTGGAATATTTGTTTTTAATCACGCGTTATCCTTAATGGG
>NZ_JBQCXF010000382.1:0-2873 GCF_051956635.1 Neisseria sp. P0022.S010
CAGAGGGTCGGGCGTTCGAATCGCTCCGGGTGCGCCACAGAAAATCTCCGCGCCCATCGTCTAGCGGTTAGGACATCGCCCTTTCACGGCGGTAACCGGGGTTCGATTCCCCGTGGGCGTGCCAGTTACTTTAAAATAAGCCATCACTAAAGAATAGTGATGGCTTATTTTTTCACATTTACATATTTAAAAGTTTATAGTTATTTAATTTTTTAAATAACTTTCTTAGCTGTTCAGACGGCCTTTGCCTATTCTTCTACCCAAGGTGTCGTAGCTGTACGTCCAAGTTTCTTTCGTGCCGTCTTCTTTGAAGATCTTCACCGTAACCAGTTGGTCATGCAAATCGTAGAAGTAGTTTTGTACTTCGCCGTTTGCCAGTTTGCGGTGGATCAGGTTGCTGAAACTGTCGTAGTAATAGCTGCTGCCGTTGTATTCTTTAAGGTGGTTGTCGGGTATATGAGGGTCGTTTTGTGAATTAGGCTCCAATTTTTTGGGAAAGATAGGTTGACCCATTAGGGCTTGCCTCTATTCCAGCACCATCTTCTCTTTCTGGCTTTTCAGATGCCCAAAGCGCCAAGCTTTGGGTGTAAATTCACGATTAGATAACTGCATAAGAAAGCAGCCAACAAATACACTACCTCTTCTGTGACCGAATTGGTATCCCAAGAGAAATGACCAACTGTGAAGGTAACTTCCAGTTTGTTTTGGGAATTATTATAACTGGAGCAAACTAAAAAGAGAAACTGACACATCTGGAATTGCTCTTAAACCATTCCGATTATGCATTACAACTTTTTCAGGTATTATGAGTTATGGCATTAAGGCCGAGACCTTTGCAAAATCCCCCAAAATCCCCTAAATTCCCACAAAGACATTTAGGGGATTTCTCATGAGCACCTTCTTCCGGCAAACCGCACAAGCCATGATTGCCAAACACATCGACCGCTTCCTACTATTGAAATTGGATCAAGTGATTGATTGGCAGCCGATCGAACAATACCTGAAGAAGTTGTAATGCAGCCCTGTTTCTTCATCGCAATACTGGTTCTGTAAGCGGAAGGGTTGGTACGCCGTTCCCGTTACGTTCGTTTCACTCTTCAGTTTGCCCCAACCGTAATAATCCCCGAACCAAAACAGATTGCCTTCGCCATCGGTCATCTCTCTTGGGATGCCGATTTGGTCGCAGTGGAAGTAGCGGGTTTGTTGGCAGCTTTCGCCGTCTTCGTTAGTCCGGTTGTGTACCTGTGCCAAAGGTTCGTAGCTGTCGGGATTGGTGTAGATATAGGTATACCTGCCGTCCGGTTGGATTTCTTGCAGTAAATGGCTGCCGTCCCAAACAAAGCGGGTTTGGTTTTCGAGGCCGTTACCGCCTAAATCATGCGGGAATGACGTTTCTGAAACTTCTCCGTCTTTCAGACGGCCTTTGCCTATCCTTCTGCCCAAGGCGTCGTAGCTGTAGGCCCAAGTTTCTTTTGTGCCGTCTTTCTTGAAGATTTCCGCTTTAACCAATTGGTCGTGCAGATCGTAGAAATAGTTCTGCACTTCGCCGTCGGCCAGTTCGCGGTGGATCAGGTTGCCGAAGTGGTCGTAGTAGTAGGTCGTGCCGTTGTAGGTTTTCAGGCGGTTGTCGGGGATGGCATTGAGGTCGTCTGAAAGGATATTGTGCGCGGGGTCGAAGGCGAACAGTTCGTTGCCCGCTTGGGTAATCCTACCCAGTTTGTCGTACTCGAACCGGGTTATTCCCGTCCGCTGGTCGGTGCTGTGGGTCAGGTTGCCGGTGCGGCCGTAGCCGTAGCTGCGTTTGACGGCGGTTTGGGCATAAGCCGCCACTACTTTGGTTTTGCCTTTGCCGCCTTCGGTCAGATCGTTGAGGGTGGCGATTTGCCGTTTCAGACGACCTAAAGGGTCGAGTTCGTAGCGGCTGGCGAGTTTACCTTGTGTACGGAAGATTTCGCGGTGCAGCTTATCGCGTTCGATGTCAGTGATGACTTCGTCGTCGTCGAGGCTGATTTGGTGCAGGTGGCCGCTGCCGTAATACAGGTAGTTGATTTGTCTGCCGTCGGGCAGGACGGTGGCGGTGCGGTTGCCGTTGAAGTCGTAGTGGTAGCGGACGGTTTCGGTAACGGGCAGGTACAGCATGTCGTACTGCGCATCGCGCCAGTCGGTTTCGGGCAAACCGTTTTGGGCGTTCTCTTCTTTGGACGGCACCTTCCATTGGTGCTGGGCGATGAGTTGGCCGTTTTCGTTGTAGTCGAAGCAGGTGATGCTGTGGCGGTTGGCGGCGCGGATGAGGTTGCCGTCCAAGTCGTATTGGTAAGCGGTTTCCTGAATCTTGTCGTTATCGCGGGCAAGGGTGTGGATTAGGCGTCCCAATCTATCGCGTTTGAACTCGGTAATCCGCAGCGGGGTTTGGCTGTCGAGGTCGTCTGAAAGCGGGGTGGTCTCTTTTTTAGGAACGGGTTGACCGCCCAGTTGCGCCATCAGTTTGGCGGCAAGGGTGGCGTCGTCGCCGTATTCGCGCTGCTCGACCAGCTCGTTGCCGACATTGTAGCGGTAGCCGGTCAGCTTATGGTCGAAACCGCTTTCGGCAATCAATCGGTCGAGGACGTCGTAGGCAAAGCGGTAGCGCGCACCGTTTTCATTGGTAAGGCCGATTAAGCGGCGGGTTTTGTCGTAATGGTAGCCGAAGGTATGACCCAGCGCATTGGTGCGTCGGGTCGGCAAACCGTCTTGGCCGTATTCGTAGGAAGTAGTATGGCCTTCGCCGTCGGTATGGGTTTTCAGACGACCTCAAAAAAGGATTGAGGTCATCTGAAAAGCAAAATACGCAAGACCCTACGTCAGGATTGTAGGTTTCATGCATGCTATAGCCC
>NZ_JBQCXF010000383.1:0-2869 GCF_051956635.1 Neisseria sp. P0022.S010
CGGAACAGGGCGGAGCCTGAAAAATGAATCCGGTTATTTTCCCGAACTTGTCGGTAAATGTCCAGTAAAAGATAGAAAAAAGGCGTTTTTCGGCGAAAAAAGAAAGGAACGCTGATTTTCGTTAAAAAGTGATTTCCCCAAGAGCGTTTATTCTAATTTATTGGTTTTTCGACAAAACATGCCGTCTGAAAACCCACTTTGCGCGTATAATGGCGCCTGTTTTTTTAAATTATGCACGACAATGGATATTTCCGATTTTGATTTTGAATTGCCCGAAAAACTGATTGCCCAGCATCCGCCGGAAGTGCGCGGCAGCAGCAGGCTTCTGGTTGCCTTGCCTACATTGCCGATTGAAGACAAACATTTCGGCGATTTACCCGATTATGTCGCACCGGGCGATGTGCTGGTGTTTAACAATACTAAAGTGATGAAGGCGCGCCTGTTCGGCCAAAAAGCCAGCGGCGGCAAAATCGAAGCCCTGATTGAACGGGTATTGGACGCGCATACCGCATTGGCGCATATCCGCTCGTCCAAATCGCCGAAACCGGGTACAGAATTGATTTTTGAAGGCGATATCCGCGCCGTCATGCTGGAGCGCGCAGAAGAATTGTTTTGCCTGAAATTTGAAGGTGAGCAAACCGTTTACGAACTTTTAGAGCAAAATGGCCATCTGCCCTTGCCGCCTTATATCGAACGCGCGGCCGATGATGAAGACGACAGCCGCTATCAGACCGTGTACGCCAAATATCAAGGCGCAGTGGCTGCGCCGACGGCAGGTCTGCACTTTACTGATGAATTGTTGGGCCGTCTGAAAGCCAAAGGCGTAGAAACTGCGGAAGTAACCCTGCATGTCGGTGCCGGTACATTCCAACCCGTGCGCGTCGATAAAATTGAAGAACACAAAATGCACAGCGAGTGGTTTGACGTACCGGCCGAGACCGTTGCCGCCGTTGAAGCCGCCAAAGCGCGCGGCAATAAAGTGTGGGCAGTGGGCACAACCTCCATGCGCGCCTTGGAATCCGCCGCACGCGAAACAGGCCGTCTGAAAGCAGGTCGCGGCGATACCGATATTTTCATTACGCCGGGCTACCGCTTCAATGTTGCCGACCGATTGATTACCAACTTCCACCTGCCCAAATCAACCTTGCTGATGCTCGTCAGCGCGTTTTCGGGCATGGAGCATATCCGCAGCGTTTACCGTCATGCGGTGGAACAGGAATACCGCTTTTTCAGCTATGGCGATGCGATGATTTTGGGGAAAACGGAATAAATCGGAAACGGATTGGAGCGTTTCAAACGGGGTATTTGGATTGTCTCGAATCCGAATCAGTTGGAACGCTCTACTAGAATAGGCGGCTTAAGTAAGTTGCCTAAGGGTCAAATTAATGGATGAGAAAAAAATAGATTTTTTGCTGTATAGCGTACCGGAAAATGTGGACTATACGACGATTCCTGAAGAGCTTGACTTGGAGGATGTGCCGCAAGAGAGGATAGATGGATTAATCGAATTGCTATCCAATGAAAATGAGGTATTGCAATTTGATTCAGCGCGCCTGCTTGCTCACTGGGGTATTGATGAAGGCTTTGATACTTTGGTTTTGATGTTTGAGAAAGGGGAGGCAGAGGGAATGATTGATCATCGTTTACATGGTTATGATGATACAGATCGGCATATCTTGTCTGCTTTTATCAGTTACTGGGCATCTAAAGCAGATCAGAGTCAGCAAAAAGGTGATGATGCACGTCAGAAAATCTTTCCTCCTGTGGCTAGAATTATTCGTAAAGCATCATCGGCAGATTTTTCTATCAGTGAGTTGTTTTGGCTGGTCACGAAAATGCAGTTTATAGAGTATGTGCCACTCATTAAGGAGTATCTACAGCATATTATTGACTATCCAAGTAAACGGTATTGGGAAATCCATGATACTGTAAAATCATTATTAGAAATAGAACCGCAATTTATTCATGATTTACTTGAAAGTAAAAACAAAAAGTTATCGGACTTTGGATTATAAAAAGAATATTGTGAATAAAATACAAAAAAACAAAAAGGCCGTCTGAAAATCGTTTTTCAGACGGCCTTTTATCTTTCCATGCTTAGGCGTCAATGTTTTGTGCCAGCAGGGCGTTGTTTTCGATGAAGGCGCGGCGCGGTTCGACTTCGTCGCCCATCAGGGTGACGAACACTTCGTCGGCGGCAATGGCGTCTTCGATGCGGACTTTCAGGAGGCGGCGGACGGTGGGATCCATCGTGGTTTCCCAAAGTTGTTCCGGGTTCATCTCGCCCAAGCCTTTGTATCGTTGGATGGACATGCCTTTTTGGGCAACGCTCATCAAGATGTCCAAAGCGGCTTCAAAGCTGTCGATGTCGTATTCGTTGTCGCCTTTGTAGAGCTTCGCTCCTTTACCGACCATGCCTTTGAGTGCGGCGGCGGTTTGGGTAAGGGTTTGATAAGCTTTGCTGTTGAGGAATTTAGGCTCGAGGTAGCTCACCATCACATTGCCGTGCAGCTTGCGTGTGATTTTGATGAACTGGTGTCCTTCGTGGCCTTCGATGCGTTCGAGTGCGACTTCTTTTTCGTCCAAGAGGCCGCTCAATTCGGCAACGGCGCGGTCTGCGCTTTCTGCTGTACTGAGGTCGACCGGCGAAGCGTGCAGCATGGCGTGCAGGACGAGTTCGTCAATGATGCGGCTTTCTTGCTCGATGACGGTTTTGGCCAACAGGAATTGTTTGGCGGTATCGGCAAGCTCTTCGCCTTCGATGGTGCGGCCGTCTGAAACGATTTTGGCTTTTTCCAAGGCTAGACCGAGCAGCCATTGGTCTTTTTCCAATTCGTCTTTGAGATAGCGCTCTTGTTTGCCGTATTTG
>NZ_JBQCXF010000384.1:0-2868 GCF_051956635.1 Neisseria sp. P0022.S010
ATGAAGACGTAGGTAACGAAAGTGGCGTACAGAATCATCACGACGGTTTGTACGGCCAAGATGATGGTCACAGGGCCTGCCAGACCGGTCAATTCCCACAGTTTCAGGTTCAGAAGAGCCATGGCAAGGAAGAGCGACAGGGAGGCGTTACCGAATACGTCGATGGCGCGGTCGAACATATTGACTTTGAAGGTTGCAGTCAGGACGTTGCGGATGACCACACCTGCAAACAGACACCATACGAATTTAGGCAGGTCGAAGAAGGCTTTGTCGTAGCCGTCGACGATTTCGGCAAAAGCCAAACATGCGGCAAACATAGCCAGGGTTTCGACAGCGGAGTCAGCCGTAATCAGGCGTGTACGTTGTGCTTTTTCGAAGATGTCGTCGGCAACATCGTTGTCGTCGGATTTGGCAGTTTTGACGACAGGTTTACGACCCATTTTGTTGATCAGACGGCGTGCAACAGGACCGCCGATCAAACCGCCGAATACCAGGCCGAATGTTGCAGAAGCCATACCCAAGCCGGTTGCGCCGGTCAGGCCGAATTTGCTTTCAAAGTCAGGACCCCATGCGCCGGCTGTACCGTGACCACCGGTCAGGGTAATCGAACCGGTAATCAGGCCAATCAGTGGATCCAAGCCCAATGCGCTCGCCAAGCCGACACCGACGAAGTTTTGGACGATGATGAATGCACCCACCACGGCGGTAAAGATAACCAAAGGCAAACCGCCCGCTTTCAAACGGGAGAAGTCGGCGCTCAAACCGATGGATGTAAAGAAGATAAGCATGAATGCATCTTGCAGCGGTTTTTCAAATTTGAAGCTGACGCCGTAGGCTTCATGCAGGGCGAACAGGACGATAGCGGCAACCAAACCGCCGGCGACCGGCTCGGGAATATTGAAGTCTCTTAAGAATTTGATTTTTTGAACCAGAAATTTACCAACCAGCAACACGAGCGTGGCGGCAATCAGTGTGTAATAACTGTTGAATTCCCATTCCATGTTGTTTCACCTCCTAGAAATGTTTTTCCGAGCATCCGTTTTTGTTCCGGATGCAGTGTGTTTCAACGCTTGGCGTTATCCGCCGAGTGTCATGGTATTGATGCGCGGACAAGGCAAGGTGTTTTCAGAAAGAAATGAAAACAATGATGTGTCCGTGAAAAATAACTGGCAAATATTAGGGGAATAGTTAAAGATTGTCAAAAAATGCGAGTGTAAATCTTTTCAGACGGTCTTTTGCCCGATGGCATGGTGCGCTTCACGGCGCCATTGTTCTAATAGGGATGTTAATGATTCGGCCGAAGTGTGGCCGTTGCTGATGGCGGCCTGCAGCCAGTAGCAGGCGGTCGGAACATGACAGCCGACACCTTGCCCGTGATAGTAAAAACAGGCGAGGTGGTATTGGGCGGAAGGGTGGTTTTGTTCGGCAGCAATGGCGTACCAGTGTGCAGCCGCCCGAGGATCTTGCGCCGTACCGAGGCCGTAATGGTAGATGCGGCCTAAGGCTGCCGCCGCGTTTTTATGGTGGAACTCGGCAGCTTCCATGTAATTTTTGCGCGCGGCATTATAGTCGGCGGGACGGCCGATGGCATTGGCTTGTGCTTCCGCCAAACGGTATGTGGTTTCGGTTTGTTGTTGTTGCAGGGCGGTAGTTTTGATTTGTTCGTATTGTTGCGGATGGTACAGCGCGGCGTCGCTGATGAGTTTTTGTGCTGCGGCGGCAGAACCCAGTGCGGCTGCACAGTGGTAGTAATCATGCGCGATATGGTTGTCGGCTTTGATACCGAGGCCGTAGCGGTAGAGGTCGCCCATGATTTTCAGCGCTTCGGGATGGTTTTTCTCGGCAGCGGCTTTGGCATATCGTGCCGCTTGGAACGGATCGCGTTCGGAGAGTTCGCCGGTCAGGGCGTATTGGGCCAGCTTGGCCTGTGCTTCCGCTTGCTCCTTATCGGCGGCACGACGATACCATTTTAAGGCTTCGGGTTTGCGTTGGGCGGCAAGAAGGTCGGCCAGCAGGATTTGTGCGGCGATGTGGCCGGCTTGCGCGGCTTGTTCGAGATAATGTTCGGCTTGTCCGTGGTTGGGGCTGACACCTGTACCGTAGAAGTAGATTTGACCGAGTTGCCAGCAGGCAGCAGTTACGCCGAGCGCGGCCGCTTTTTCGTATTGTTCAATGGCTGTTTCAATGTCGCCTTGTCGTTGATGATGGCGTGCCAGATGGTAATATGCAGGCGCGGCATATCGGGCAGCGGCAAGCTCTGCCCAGTAGAGGGATTGTGGATCGTTGCGCTGCGCGTGGTAGCGCATGAGGATTAATTGGGCTTCGAGGTGACCTTGCTCACCCAGCCAGGCGTAGTCGTTAAGAAGCTGTCCTGTTGGGGTGCCATTGTGTTCGCGTTGTTGCAGCAGGGTGAAGAGTGCCTTGGGATGGCGTTGGGCCGCGGCGGCTTCCAGCCATGGAAGTGCCTGCTCCGGATGACCGTTTTGCAGCAGATGGTCGCCCAATACAAAAGCAGCTTCCGTATATCCCTGCTCTGCGGCCTGTTGCAGCAGGGGCAGGGCTTGGGCGGTATTGGATTGTTCCAAAAGGGCGGCGGCTTGCCGGTAGAGGATATCAGGAGCGGCGGTCATGGTTTGCGGGCGGATATAAAGTGGAAGACGGATGCTGCGGCATATGGGCGGCGATACCGGTTGAGGGCTTTGTAAAAATATTGCTCGGCATAGTTTTGTAGAGTGTATTGCCTTGCTGGCTTATCTTTAGGATGCTTGGCTTGTTATATTGTTTTGCCTGGGGGTACATCCATATTTTGTGCGTTACAAAGGGCTCAGGTTGAGTCGGTATGCGCTCATGACAGCTCGGTCATTATAC
>NZ_JBQCXF010000385.1:0-2860 GCF_051956635.1 Neisseria sp. P0022.S010
CCCATGACTAGGGCGGGTTCGGGGGCGGGGAGGTAGTTTTTGCCGATCTTCGCCGCGCTTTGGCGGTTGGCCAGTATCCAGTTGAGCGCGTTTTTCAAATCCTGATGGAAGAGGTCGAACTGCGCCTTGTGTGCGTGGAAATATTCTTCGTTGGCGATGATGCCTGCCATCGGAATCAGCGGTTTGGTATCAAACGCCTGCCCCCATGCCTTCACCAAATCAAAGCCGCGCACGACGTTTACGCCCATGGTTTTGCCTTTAAGTAGGCTGGCGGTCGCCATCGGTTCGGGCAGGATGGCGGCGTGGTAGTCCTTGCTTAAAAATAGTCCGACTGCTTCGGGCGGCGTGGCGGTGTAAGTGATGCCGACTTTATGCGCGTCGATTTTCAGTTTTTTCAACAAGGCTTGCAGCACGATGTCGGGCATATCGTTTTTAAACGGTACGAGGATTTTTTTGCCGATCAAATCCTGCGGCGAGGTAATCGCGCTGCCTTTGCACATCAGCTGCGTGATGCCGTTGGTCAAAATATTCACCATGCCGACTTTCTGCCCTTGGTTACGCAGGTTTACGCCGACATTGCTCGGACTCATCATCACTTTAAATTGCCCACTCGCCACGCCCGCGCGCAGTTGGTCGGGCGAACGCCAGATTTTCAGCGACACATCCGCCTGCTTCGCCAGCTTGCCTTGCAACGCCGCTACGGCAATGGTTACGCTGGGCATTGCCGGTGCGCCGTACACGGTAAATTGTTCTTTACCTGCAGCCAACAATAAAGGCGAAACGCCTGCTGCTGCCAGCGCAGCGGTCATTTTTAAGAAATCACGTCTTTTCATATCCA
Organism: Neisseria sp. P0022.S010; assembly: GCF_051956635.1. Classification (NCBI taxonomy): domain Bacteria; kingdom Pseudomonadati; phylum Pseudomonadota; class Betaproteobacteria; order Neisseriales; family Neisseriaceae; genus Neisseria; species Neisseria sp. P0022.S010. The sequence goes on from NZ_JBQCXF010000385.1 coordinate 839, forward strand.
TTTTTTATCTCCTAATTCTTAATAAGCCAGTGTAGGCATTCTTTCAGACGGCCTGATTTTAAAAAGCCGTGTGCAAACTCAACCAATATGTCCTGCCCGGTGCATACACCACGCCGGGCGACAGGGCGAGGACGTGGTCGCCGCTGATGTGTTCGGCGTATTTTTTGTTGAACACGTTGTTCACGCCCAAGCGTAAGCCGTATTTGTCTTTGATGTTTACGCCTGCGTAAAGGTCGGCAACGGTAAAGCCTTTGGCGGCTTCGCGTTTGTCTATGCCCAGACCGCTTGCCGCATCAAAATCGCCGCGCGTTTGTTTGGCGACAAAGCGTGTTGCCGCGCCGATGTTGTAGCTGCCGTGGGCAAAGTAGTTTTTGTAGTCGGCTTGGACGGCGGCTTCAAACGGACGGATTTGATAGAGCGGCCTGCCGTCGGTTTCGTTGTGGCCGTAGTTGTAGGCGGCTTTGATGCCGGCCGCCCAATGCGGATTGAAGTTGTAACGCGCGTAGGCCTGCGCGGTGAATAGGCGTGCGTCCACGTTGCGTGTGATGATGCCGCCGCTGTTGGATGAAATACCGCTTTGTCCGCGTGCGCGGTCAAAAATAATCAGGTCTTTGACTTTGTCCGCCACAAGTGTGCCGCCTACGTTCCAGCCTGCGCCTGCCAGCGAGTTCATGTAGCCGTTGTAGTAGTCGTTGCGGCTGTCGGCGGTGAGCTTGATGCGGTTGTGTCTTTCAGTTTTCAGCAGGGGATTGCCTGCGATGGCGGCGGCTGGGGTTTGATTCATCAACGCGCCGTTCATGCGGTTTTGCACGATGGCGGCAAGCGAGTTGAAGCGTTCGGTGTTGTCGCCGATGCGTTCCAAATGTGCGAGGGAAACGCTGTATTTTTGCGTTTCAGACGGCGTGAAATCGTATTTGAGTTCGCCCGACAAAGCATGACGGCGCACTTTGCCGTTGAAGTCGCAGCCGTAATGGGTTTTCCAGATTTGTTGCGCCGATGCGAAGGCGAGATTGCGGTTCATCGGATGGGCGGGCTGTGCCGTATTTTTGCGAACATCCGCTTCATTGAGTTCGTAGCTCAAACCCAAGCCCAGTTTGTGTCGGTCGTCAAACTTGTAAGACAGGGTATCGGCAATGCGCCAGCGGTCGATGTGCACATCGGCGAAACGGTAGCCGTTGAGGAAGTCGCGCATGGGAGTGTGGGCGTTGCGCTCGCCGTTTTGGCTGTCGTTGCGATAGCTGACGGCGGCCGTGTTGTGGAACTTGCCGAAGTCCGCGTCGTGTTTGAGCGAGGAATCATACACTTTGCGGTCAAGTTCTACAAACACTTGCTGCGGTGTGTTGTTTTGGCGCAGGGAGTAATTGTCGGCGCGGCGTTTGAGTTTGATGATGCCTGCTTCCGCGCTGACCGTATTGCTCAAATCGGCATTGCCCCAACGCGCGCTGAGTTTGGCGATGTGGCGTTCGGTGTCTAATGCGTCGTTGACGAACTGCGGTTGGCGGTCGTCGTTGATGTCGTCGTGCAGATAAGTGAGGCGGTATTCTTGATTTTCAGACGGCACGAAACCGAGTACCAAAGCCTGATTGAAGCGGCTGTATTTCCAATCGGTGTCGCGCCCGCCGCCATCTTTGTAGCCGTTTGCCTTGGTGTGATTGAGGTTTGCCACGCCGTATACCTTCGCCCCGCGCGCTTGCGCGGTGACGGAGTTGTAAAAGCTTTTGCCGTAAAAGCCGCTGTTTGCCTTCAGCGGGCGGAAGGCTTGGTCTATGTTTTCGGTAACAAAGTAATGATTGCTGCGGTCGGTGCGGTCGAATTGGTTTTCGGGGAAATAGCCCTGAGCCGCGGTCGGCGCAATCGGCTTGGGAGGCGAGAAGGTTTTGACAGGCTGGATTTCGTCAGGGTCTGCCAAGGTTTCGGCAAAGCCGTTTGCGGCGGCAAAACTGCTCATTAACAAGCAAATCAAATGGTTTTGTTTCATGATTTATATTCCGATAATCATTTTTATTTATTATGCTCTTAGAG
>NZ_JBQCXF010000386.1:0-2852 GCF_051956635.1 Neisseria sp. P0022.S010
ACTTTAAACCAATAAAAAGGCCGTCTAAACACGATTCAGACGGCCTGAAATTAAAATACGAGAAGCAAACTCCGTTATGGCAAAGTCTATATAAATAAACAAAAAAGGCCGTCTGAAATCATCTTTCAGACGGCCTCTATTTCAGGTTTTAGCCCCGATTCGAGCCTTTAACCATATCCATCAAAAACAATCGACAATCCAAGTTGCCATTGAACAGTGGAATCTTACGCTTCGGAGAAAGGCGCATAAATTTCGGCATATCGCGATCGCCGGTCAACATTCCGGCAAGCCAGCCTGCGTAATGCTGTTTCAACCATGTGCCCAGTTGAGGATAAAGCGCCTGTAAAGCCTGAATTTCGGCAAGACGCACGCCATAAGGCGGATTGGAAATCATAATGCCGTGTTCGCCGTTTGGTCGTGCAGCCTGCGCATCTTGCACGTCAAAGCGGATGAAATTATCCACTTCGGCGGCTTGGGCATTGGCCAATGCGGCACGGATCATATAACGGTCGTTGTCGCTGCCGGAAATTGGCGCGGCGGCCGGTTTGATTTGTTTTTCAGCCTCACGGCGCAGGGCTTGCCATTTTTCTTTGTCGAAGTTTTGCAGTTTTTCAAAACCGAAACGGCGCATCAAGCCCGGCGCACGGTGTGTCGCAATCCATGCAGCCTCAATGACAATCGTGCCGCTGCCGCAAAACGGGTCTTGGAAAGGCTGCGTACCGTCATAGCCTGCCAAAAGCAGCAAACCTGCCGCCAAATTCTCTCTCAATGGCGCTTCGCCGGTATCCTGACGATAGCCGCGCTTGAAGAGAGCTTCGCCGGAAGTATCGATAAAGATTTCCACATTGCGCTCATCGATAAAGGCATGAATGCGGATATCGGGGTTGATTTTGCCCACGCTCGGACGCGCATCATAAATATCCCGGAAGGCATCACAGACGGCATCTTTGATCTTTAAACCGACAAAATCCAGGCTTTTCACATTGGCGCGCTTGCCTTCAACTTTAACTTTGAAGGTCTGCTCCAGCTTAAACCAACCTGTCCAATGCAGATTTCGTGCCAGTTTGTAGATATCGTGTTCGTTGCGATAACCGCCTTTGGTCAAGCGCAGCAAAACACGGCTGGCAACGCGCGAATGCAGGTTGATGCGATACACCTGCTCCATCGTGCCTTTACATGCCACACCGCCGTCAACAGCACGGATATCCTGACATGCCATGTTTTCAAGTTCCTGCGTCAAAGGTGCTTCCAAACCGCGAGGACAAGTGATAAAAAGTGAATAAACCGTCATATAAAACCTTTCCGGGTAGAGCTATCCGAACCACTCGGATAACAAATAAAAACAATATTATAGCCGAAAAACCAAAGGCCGTCTGAAACTTCAGACGGCCTTTGAACAAAGCTTGCTTAGTGATCCAAACTGTCGGTTTCAACCTTAACCGCTTTATCGGTTTTGTCTTCCGGCAACACCAAGTTCAACAATACCGCCATAATACCGCCGGCAGAAATTGAATTTTGGAACAATACCGGCAGGTTTTTGAACACTTCCGGTTCAAACGCCACGCCCAAACCCAAACCGACAGAAGTAGCCGCGATGACCGCTTCACGACGGCGAATACCGTGGCTGACCAAAATCCGCACACCAGCAATCGCAATCAGGCCGAACATCAACACCATCGCACCACCCAAAACCGGACTCGGAATCGTGGTAAACGCGCGGCCGATAACAGGGAACAAGCCCAACAATACCAAAATCGCCGCAATATATTTGCCCACATGGCGCGAAGCCACGCCGGTCATTTGAATCACGCCGTTGTTTTGCGCAAAAGTAGTCAAAGGCAAAGAGCCCAACGCAGTCGCAATCACAGACACCAAACCATCTGCCAATACGCCGCCGCGCAGACGTTTGGTGTATTCCTCACCCTCGATCGGCTGCTCGGAGACCATCGCAGTCGCCGTCAAATCGCCAACTGCCTCAAATACGCTCAACAAGAAAATCGCACCGGCAACGATAAACGCGTGCCAATCAAATGCAAAACCATATTTAAACGGAACAGGCAGGGTAATCAGCGGCAGGTTTTGCAGGGCGGAAAAATCTACTTTGCCCAAAAACAGCGCAACAATATAACCGACAATCAACCCCACTGCGATACCGCTCATACGCAGCAATGGATTTTTCAAGCAGTTGAAAACCAATACAATCAGCAACACCAGCGATGCCAAACCCAAGTTTTCCATCGAGCCGAACGTACCGTCTGCTTTCGCGCCGAAGCCGCCGCCGAAATCGGTAATGCCGACATGTACCAAGCTCAAACCAATCAACATGACGACCACACCGCTTACAGTCGGCGTAATCACTTTTTTCAAATAAGGCAAAAGCCAAGCGGAGAAGCACACCAAAAACGCGCCGACAAAGGACACGCCCAAAAGCGTTGAAATCATCACATCTTCAGTCAAGCCGCCCTCTTTCATACCGGTACCGAGCGCAATCATCACGGTAACAAAAGAGAAGTTGACCGACTGAATCGACAACATACCCGAACCGACCGGCCCGAAACGGTTGACCTGCAAATAAGTACCGACACCGGAAGCCACCATTGCCATTGACACCAAATAAGCCGTCATTTCAACCGGCAGCTCCAACGCCCCGCCGACAATCAGTGCCGGAGTAATCATCGGAACAAAAATCGCCAGAAGGTGCGTAACCGCACTCAACAACGCATTCCCAAACGGCGGCTTGTCTTCCAAACCATAAACCAAATCAAGCGATTTCGCCTGTTTTTCAGTCATTCCGGCCATGTTAAACCTTCTCTCAAGAATCGTTAAAAAATATTAAGATGTGTATTTTAACT
>NZ_JBQCXF010000387.1:0-2832 GCF_051956635.1 Neisseria sp. P0022.S010
GGTACGAATCAGGACGCCGCCGCTGGTAATCAGCATCAGGTCGTCGGTTTCGCTGACCAAAGTCGCGGCAACCAAATCGCCGTTGCGCTCGCCGGTATTGATAGCAATATTGCCTTGACCGCCTTTGTTTTTACGGCTGTAATCGGCAATCGGGGTGCGTTTGCCATAGCCGTTGGCGGTAGCGGTCAATACTTGCAAATCGCTTTGCTCGGCTTCAGGGGCGAAGGTAATCAGGCTGACAATCTTGCCATCGGCCGGCAGGCGCATGCCGCGCAAACCGCCGCTGCCGCGACCGGACGGACGGACACCGTGTTTGCCGCTTGGCAATGCGTTTTCGGCATTTTCATCATCCAGGCCGTCTGAATCTTCGTTTTCGGTTTCGATATCGGCATCTTCTGCTTCATCGTTACCGGATTTTTCCCAATATTCGTTAAAGCGGATGGCTTTGCCCAAGTTGGAGAACAACATAATGTCGTCCGCACCGCCGGTTTGCGCTGCGCCGACCAAGTAATCGCCTTCTTTAAGCGCGATGGCTTTGATGCCTTGGCTACGAACGTTTTTAAACGCAGACAGCTGGACTTTTTTCACCATGCCTTGTGCAGTGGCAAAGAAAACGTATTGGTCTTCCGGGAACTCGCGGACAGCCAAGATGGCGCTGACTTTTTCGCCCTCTTCCAATTGGATAACGTTGTTGATCGGACGACCGCGGCTATTGCGGCCGCCTTCCGGCAGTTTATACACTTTAATCCAATGGCACTTACCCAAATTGGTGAAGCACATCAAATAATCATGCGTGTTGGCAACAAACAGGGTTTCGATAAAGTCCTCGTCTTTGGTTGCCGCCGCCTGTTTGCCGCGGCCGCCGCGACGTTGAGCCTGATAGTCGGTGGTCGGCTGGGTTTTAATGTAGCCGCCATGAGTCAGGGTAACAACCATTTCACGCTGAGGAATCAGGTCTTCATCGGCAATATCGCCGCCAAACGGATTGATTTCGCTGCGACGCTCATCGCCGAAGTTGGCTTTAATGTCTGCCAATTCTTCGCGGATGATTTGGGTAACGCGCTCAGGTTTGGAAAGAATATCCACGAAATCAATGATTTTGCTCATCAGGTTTTTATATTCACCGACAATTTCTTCCTGATCGAGGCCGGTCAAGTTACGCAGGCTCATGCGCAAAATGGCATCAGCTTGTAATTCGCTCAGATAATAGCCTTGGCTGTGCAGGCCCAAATTCTCTGGCAAGCCTTCAGGGCGCATCATGTGCAGGTCTAAATCCGTACGGCTGAGCATGTCTTCAACCAAGCTGCTGCGCCATGGGCGGGACAGCAGTTTTTCTTTGGCTTCCGGCGCATTGGCAGATTCTTTGATCAGACGGATGATTTCGTCGATATTGGACAAGGCAACTGCTTTACCTTCGGCAATATGGCCTTCATGACGCGCTTTTTTCAGGCGGAATAAGGTACGACGGGTAACGACTTCGCGACGGTGGCGCAGGAACTCGGACAGGATTTGTTTCAGGTTCAGTAAACGCGGCTGGCCGTCAACCAAGGCCACCATGTTGATACCGAAGCTGTCTTGCAGCTGGGTCAGTTTGTAGAGTTGGTTCAAAACGACTTCGGCATTTTCATTGCGTTTCAATTCGATCACGACACGCATACCGGATTTGTCGGACTCGTCGCGCAAGTCGGATACGCCTTCCAACGTTTTTTCGCGTACCAACTCGCCGATTTTCTCAACCAGCTTGGCTTTGTTTACTTGATATGGGATTTCATCGATAACGATGGCTTCGCGTTCGCCGTTTTTACCGATAGGCTCGATATGGGTTTTACCGCGCATCACCACGCGGCCACGTCCGGTTTTATAACCTTCGCGTACGCCGCTCAAGCCGTAAATAGTCGCGCCTGTTGGGAAATCGGGCGCTTGGATAATGTTGATCAGCTCGTCGATTTCAGTTTCAGGCTCATCCAACAAACGCAGGCAGGCATTGATGGTATCGCCCAAATTGTGTGGCGGAATATTGGTTGCCATACCGACGGCAATACCGGACGAGCCATTGACTAACAGCGCAGGGAAACGGGTCGGCAATACCAGCGGCTCATGTTCGCTGCCGTCATAGTTGGGGCCGAAATTAACGGTTTCTTCTTCAATATCCGCCAGCATTTCATGGGAAATTTTTTCCATGCGGATTTCGGTATAACGCATGGCTGCTGCGGCCAAGCCGTCGACAGAACCGAAGTTGCCCTGACCGTCGATCAGCACATAACGCATGGAGAAGTCTTGCGCCATGCGGACGATGGTGTCGTAAACGGCTGTATCGCCGTGGGGGTGGTATTTACCGATAACGTCGCCGACGATACGGGCCGATTTTTTATAGGCGGAATTCCAGTTGTTTTTCAACTCGTGCATCGCGTACAACACGCGGCGGTGTACCGGCTTGAGACCGTCACGGACATCCGGCAGGGCTCGTCCCACAATTACGCTCATGGCGTAATCGAGGTAGCTCTTGCGCATTTCGTCTTCAAGGCTGACTGGCAGGGTTTCAAGTGCAAATTTATGGTCGTTGCGGATGGTTGCGTCGGTCATGATTATCTGTAATTTCGTATGGCAAAAATCTTGTTGATTCTACCACAAAACAAGCGGTTTATGGCTTTTGCGTGAAGGCCGTCTGAAACAGGATTTCAGACGGCCTTCGTTATTTAATAAATTGAATTTAGTTGCAGCCAGAATCTTTGTCCGCAGCCTGCAAACTCAATTCTTTGCGTTTTTTAGCCCTTTCATAACGGCAGCGTTGGCGCGGTGTATTGATTTCCAAAGGCGGTACAGGAACCGGCT
>NZ_JBQCXF010000388.1:0-2831 GCF_051956635.1 Neisseria sp. P0022.S010
GGTCGTGTGAAAGCTTTGGCTGAAGCTGCACGTGAAAATGGTTTAAGCTTCTAATATTTGGAGACTTTCAGATGGCAAAACATGAAATTGAAGAACGCGGTGACGGCCTGATTGAAAAGATGGTCGCTGTTAATCGCGTAACTAAAGTAGTTAAAGGTGGCCGTATCATGGCTTTCTCAGCACTGACTGTTGTTGGTGATGGTGATGGTCGCATTGGTATGGGCAAAGGTAAATCAAAAGAAGTACCGGTTGCTGTTCAAAAAGCAATGGATCAAGCTCGACGCTCTATGATTAAAGTACCTTTGAAAAATGGTACTATTCATCATGAGGTTATTGGTCGTCATGGTGCTACTAAAGTATTTATGCAACCTGCTAAAGAAGGTAGCGGTGTAAAAGCTGGTGGTCCAATGCGTTTAGTATTTGATGCTATGGGGATCCATAACATCTCAGCTAAAGTACATGGTTCTACTAATCCTTACAATATTGTACGCGCTACATTAGACGGTTTGTCTAAACTGTATACCCCTGCTGATATTGCTGCTAAACGTGGCTTGACAGTAGAAGATATTTTGGGAGCTAACCATGACTGAGCAAAAAAAGATTAAAGTTACATTGGTTAAGAGCCTGATCGGTACAATTGAATCTCATCGTGCATGTGCTCGTGGTTTAGGTTTGCGCCGCCGTGAACATACTGTAGAGGTTTTGGATACCCCTGAAAACCGTGGCATGATCAATAAAATCAGCTACTTGTTGAAAGTGGAGTCTTAATATGTTTTTGAATACTATTCAACCTGCTGAGGGTGCTACTCACGCTAGTCGTCGTGTAGGCCGTGGTATTGGTAGTGGCTTGGGTAAAACAGGTGGTCGTGGTCATAAAGGTCAAAAAAGCCGTTCTGGTGGCTTCCACAAGGTAGGTTTTGAAGGCGGTCAAATGCCTTTGCAACGCCGTCTGCCGAAACGTGGTTTCAAATCTTTGACTGCTGCCGCTAATGCTGAAGTTCGTTTGAGTGAATTAAATCTGATTGCTGTGAACGAGATTGATGTCTTGGTTCTTAAACAAGCTGGTCTGATTCCTGTAACTGCTTCTAGTGTAAAAGTTATTGCTTCTGGTGAAATCTCAAAAGCAGTTACCTTGAAAGGTGTAAAAGCTACTAAAGGTGCTAAAGCTGCTATTGAGGCTGCCGGTGGTAAAGTAGAAGAATAAGGCTTGCACTACAGTGGCTAATCAACAATCTTTATCGGGATTATCCAAATTTGGTGATCTGAAAAAACGTCTGGCATTCCTTTTAGGTGCTTTAGTCGTTTTCCGTATTGGTGCTCATATACCGGTACCGGGCGTAGATGCTGTTGCATTAGCTAAGTTATACGAAGGCGCTGCAAACGGCATATTCGGAATGTTAAATATGTTCTCGGGTGGTTCGTTGGAGCGCTTTAGTATATTTGCAATTGGTATCATGCCTTATATTTCATCGTCGATTATTGTTCAGCTTGCTTCAGAGATCATTCCTTCTTTAAAAGCTTTAAAAAAGGAAGGTGAGGCTGTTAGGAAAATAATTACGAAATATACTAGGTATGGGACGGTATTATTGGCTGTATTGCAAAGCTTTGGTGTTGCAACATTTGTTTATCTGCAAGGTGTTGTTGTAACGAGTTCGCTTGAGTTTCATATTTCTACAGTAGTCTGTTTGGTTACAGGTACTATGTTTCTGATGTGGTTAGGGGAGCAAATTACCGAGCGTGGTATTGGTAATGGTATTTCTTTAATTATTACAGCAGGCATTGTATCGGGTATTCCATCCGGTATTGTTCGGATGTTAACTTTGACTGAACAAGGCTCTATGAGTATGTTGATGGCGGTATCAATTGTGATTGGTATTTTGCTGTTGATCTATGCTGTAGTTTATTTTGAGAGTGCTCAGCGTAAAGTTCCTGTGCATTATGCTAAAAGACAGTTTGGCTCTGGAATGATGCCGGGACAAAGCATTCATATGCCGTTCAAGCTAAATATGGCAGGTGTTATTCCTCCTATTTTCGCTTCCAGTATCATTTTATTTCCATCTACACTTTTAGGGTGGTTTGGTTCAAATAGTACGAATTCTGTTCTTCATAAGGTTGCTGCAATGCTGCAACACGGACAGCCTTTGTATATTGTATTATTTGCCACAACTATCATCTTCTTCTGCTATTTCTATACTGCTTTAGTATTTAGCCCTAAAGAGATGGCTGAAAATTTGAAGAAGAGTGGTGCATTTGTACCGGGTATTCGCCCAGGTGAGCAAACCTCTAGATATTTGGAAAAAGTTGTACTGAGACTGACATTATTTGGTGCTTTGTATATCACTACAATCTGTCTGATACCTGAATTTTTAACGACGGCATTGAAAGTTCCTTTCTATTTAGGTGGAACATCTCTGCTTATTTTGGTTGTCGTTACAATTGATTTTAGGACACAAATCAATTCATATAGAATGAGTAGTCAGTATGAAGACTTGATAAGTCGTCCAGATATGAAATCTTTGTCACGTAAGTAGGCTTATGGCTAAAGAAGATACCATACAGATGCAGGGCGAAATCCTTGAGACTTTGCCCAATGCAACATTTAAAGTAAAACTGGAAAATGATCATGTAGTACTTGGTCATATATCTGGCAAAATGCGGATGCACTATATTCGTATTTCTCCAGGTGATAAGGTAACAGTTGAATTAACTCCTTATGATTTAACCCGTGCTCGGATTGTTTTCCGAGCAAGATAAACGATAAAAGGAAATAAAATGCGTGTACAACCTTCTGTAAAGAAAATTTGTCGCAATTGCAAGATTATTCGTCGTAA
>NZ_JBQCXF010000389.1:0-2820 GCF_051956635.1 Neisseria sp. P0022.S010
ATTTATATTATGTTAAATTCATAAGTCTAATATTTTAGCCTGCCAACTCCTGTTTCTCTCAGTAGTACAATCACTTACAGAATTCAAACATAAAAGGCCGTCTGAAATTTTCATACGGCCTTTTTATTTATATCCTCCAGCCTTTTCTAAGCAAATCCTTTATTGTTTTGATCGGCTGCTAATCAATTACCTACTCCAACTTTAACAATGGAAAGTGAGCAATCTATTCAATCAGTTTATGCCACACCAACACTATACGTTTCGCCCTTGCTGTCCGCTTGGCCGACAATGGCAGCAACGGCAGCGGCCAAGCCGTTGCGCGTCATGTATTTTTGCGGAATTTCTTGGGCATTTTGTGTCAAGGTATAGGCATTATCTTCTCCATCGGCAAGGCCGCAGGGACGCAAGATGGTCCAATTCAAATCGCTTTGTTTGAGATAGATTTCGGCTTCTGTTTTGGCACGGACGGCTTCGCCGAGTGCCTGTTTGAACGGCTCGCTCATCATGTCCCATTGTTCACCGCAGCCCATGCTGGTAATCAATACAAAGCGGGCTTGCGGATTGGCGGCTTTCGTAGCGGCAATGATGTTGATATTGCCCAGCGCATCGCTGCGGATACCCTCTTCGTTTTTACCGCCGACAAAACTGATCACGGTATCGGGACGATATTGTACCAACGCTTTATCGAGCGCGTTGGCATCAAGCGCATCGGCGACGACGGTTTGGATATTGTGTTCGGCAAAAAAGTTGTCTTCAGACGGCCTTCTCAATACGGCAACGGTATCGGCTGCGTCAGTCAATGTGCGGATATAGGCGCGGCCAGACGGGCCGTTGGCTCCGAAGATGAGTTGCATGTTTGGGGTTCCTTTGTATGGTAGATGTTTGTTGTTAGAAAATCCGCTCCTCTATGCAACAAGGAACGGATTATCAGGCCGTCTGAAGCCGTTTAAGCGGCATCAAACAATTTGCGCATGGCTTCGATTTGGTGTTGTTTCAACTCGCCTGCCTCATCGCGGCCGACGAAAATTTTAAACATGGCGCCGCCGTTGCGGTTGATAAAGTTGAGCGAGCAAGTGGCTTTGCCCATAAACGGGCGTTCCAAAAGGTAGATGGAGGCGCAGTTTTCGTAATAGATATGACCATGTACGCCGCCGTCGGTTTCGGGATGGTCAAAGTTGTAGAAACCGCGGCCGACTTTGCCGTTAGGCAGTTTGCCGCTGACTTCGACGATGGCATCGGGGGTGTGGGCGATGAAGGTAACGGATTCATCCCATGCGGCAACGGCTTGGAGGATTTCGACTATGCGGCTGCCTTCGGTTTGGCGCACGTTCTCTTCTGGCAGACAGCGGATAACGTCTTCAAAACTGCATTGGTTTTGCGCTGCCAGCATTTCCAGCACTTGTCCGGGATTTTTTTCCAATGATTGGCGTAACATGGTTTGTTGTTCGGCTGAAAGTTTTTGCATGGTTTGATCCTTTTCTTGAGTCGGAAGAGTGAGCATGAGTTTGCGAATAAGGGTGGGCGACCAATAACGGCCGCTGGTATTCAAACGGATTAGGCCGTCTGAATCGGGTTCTTTAAAAAGCTGCATTTCCTGCCATTGGGCAATCAGCTTTTGCGCTGCTTTGTTGCCGTCGAACAATAATGGATTCAGACGGCCTGTTTCAATATCGTGCTGGACTTTGCTGAGCAGTGCTTTATTTGGACTATGGCCGCTCATAAATGCGATGTTTTTCTCGCCTTTCGGCGTGGCGAGATAACTCTCCAAATCGCCCTGCACCTGATAGCTGAAACCGCCGAAGTTACCGCCAGCGCCGGAGCCGAACGCCAAACAGGGAATGTCGGATTTGATCAGGGTATTGTAGCGGTTGCGCTCGCCGCGGCCAGGATAGGCGAAGTGGCTGTTGCTGACTTGTTCCCAGCCTTTTTCCAGCAGTGTTTCAACCGTGTAGGCATATTGGTCTGCCTGAATATCGAAACCCGGCGGTGTCGGAAATGCGCCTTTTTCAATCATGCGGTTGATGGGCAGCATGGGATAAAGGTTGAACGCGTATGTATCCAAACCGGACAAGGGCAGCTCGGCGGCGCGAGCGATATCGTTTTGCCAAACGTCATCGGTTTGATTGGGCAGGCCGAACATCAAATCGGCCACAATTACGGCATCGAGTTCGCACAATTTTGCCAAATATTCAAACGCCTCGTCGCCGCTGTGTTTGCGGCCGAGACGGCGGCGGATGGCAGTATTAAAGGTTTGCACGCCGATGGAAATGCGGTTGGCGCCTGCTTCGATGCAGGCCTGTGCTTTTTCCAAATCGAAATGGCTCATGCGCCCTTCGATGGTGAACTCGCAATCTTCAGCAAGCGGCAGATATTGGTAGCAGGCACGAATCAGGCGGACGAGGTCTTCCGTAAGCAACGCGGTCGGCGTACCGCCCCCGAAATAAACGGCTCGGATTTTGCCCTTGTCTGTACGGACTTCGGCTTCAGCGGCCATTTCTTCGATAATTTTGTCGGTGTACACACTGCTTTGGCTGTCCTTCCACGCATTGCGGTAGAAGCCGCAAAAAACGCAATGGTTGGCGCAAAATGGAATATGCAGATAAGCAAGCGCGTCCACATCGGTGGCATGGGGAAGCTTTTTCTTCCAAATGTTCTGCCACTGGGGGCGCGGCATTGGAACACCGCCCCAAACGGGCATTAATGCCTGACGTTCGGGAAATGCCTTGGGCGCGGATTGTTTCGGAGTCCAAACAAGCTGCTGTACCATGATAATGATTAATAAAAATTATTAATAAGATTTATATATTAAATAACCATCAT
>NZ_JBQCXF010000390.1:0-2811 GCF_051956635.1 Neisseria sp. P0022.S010
AAAGCTGCTCGATTTCCGACAGATAGTGCGAGGTGTAAACCACCGTTACCCCCTGCCGCGTCAAATCCGCCACGCTGTCGAGGATAAAGCGGCGCGACTGCGGGTCGATGCCGACCGTGATTTCGTCGAGGAACACCAGTTGCGGCGTGTTAATCAGACCGATGGCAAAATTCAGACGGCGTTTAAGCCCGCCCGAAAGATGCTTCGCCGCTTTGTTTTTGTGGGCGGTCAGGTCGGTCTGTTCTAGAAGCGCATTCAGACGGCTTTTGTCGCGCACTTTGTAAAGCGAGGAGAAAAATAGCAGGTTGTCCCACACCGAAAGCTGCGGATAAAACGCGAAATCCTGCGGCACCAAACCGATTTTCTGCCGCTCGCTGCGGCTCAACAGGTGCAACGGCTTGCCGTCAAACAAAATTTCGCCCTGCCGTACTTCCTGCAAGCCAGCTAAAAGCGACATCAGCGTCGTTTTCCCCGCACCGTTGTGGCCGAGCAGCCCCAAACATTCGCCGTCTGCAATGTCGAACGACACATTGTCCAGTGCGGCAGTTTCGGCCTTGGGATAACGGTGGGAGAGGGATTGGATTTGAATCATGGTTTCCAAATTGCCCTTTAATGAATATTCATAGTGATGCAGCCCACACATAACGGCGTTGGAATTTGCTGTCTTTAAATACGAAACACATATCGAAAGAACCGGCATCATTATTCACCGAATTAAACAGATAAAGCATCTTGTCGGTACGGCGGTAATAGGCTTCCCAGCCATCATACGCATTGCTGCTGCGTGCAGTAGCGGCAAAATCGGGCAAGAACAGCCCTTGCAGTTCGGCAGCGGGAACTGCTTGACCGTTCAGCGTAATCTGTTCTATGGCAAATACGCTTTTTGGAATGGAACCGTCTGTACCGTAAAACGGTTTGCCCCGATAGAGAGGCGCGGTGTCACTATTGGGGGCTGTGCCTGAAAAGTCGCTGCGTTTGGGATGGATACGGCGGGCGGCGATGTGTACCGTTTGACCGTTGCCGGACAAAGTCAGTGTGTCGTCGCGATCGAAGTGTTCACGCAGGGTGGCGAAGTTTTTGTCGGAGGCGGGAAATATCAGGCGGCTGCGGTGGATAAAGCCGTAATCGCCGATTGCTGTCTGTTGCAACTTCGCGGTACAGAAATTCGGATTGTCTTTGCTGGCTTCGCCTACACATTCCAACGGCGTGCCGTTGGGAATTTTTGCCAAAACTTTGGCATTCAAATCGGGTCTTTTGCGCAAGTTGGTGTGTCCGTCGGCATCATGAACTAAGGCAAAGCCGTCCGGCGGCGCGGCATGGGTTAAGGCGGAACACAATAATAGGAGTGTGGCTAAGTAACGCATTTTTATCATTTTCTTTGAGTTTTCAGACGACCTTTTCGAGCGATATTTAAATCGCCGCACCCCATAAATAACGGCGCTGGAATTTGCCGTCCTTAAATATAAAGCAAACGCTGAAAGGATTGCCGTCCGAACCTTGTCTGCCGAACAGATAAAGCGTCTTATCATTGCCGCGGTAATAGGCTTCCCAGCCTTGATATACATTGCTGCCGCGTGCGGTGGTGGCAAAATCGGGCGAGAACAGTCCTTGCAGTTCGGCAGTGGGAACTGCTTGACCGTTTAGCGTGATACGCTCAAGCGCGAACACGCTTTTGGGAATCATAGAGTCGATACCATAATACGGTTTTCCTTGATAGAGACGCGCGGTGTATTTGTCTTTGCTGATGCCCGAGAAGTTGCTGCGTTTTGGATGGATGCGGCGGGCAGCGATGTGTACCGTTTGTCCATTGCCGGACAAAGTTAGTGTATCGTCATGACCGGATTGTTCGCGCAGGCGGACGAAGTTTTTGTCGGAGGCGGGAAAGATCAGACGGCTGTAATGGATAAAGCCGGAATTGTCGGCGCTTGCTTGTTGTAGCTGAGCAAAACAGAAGTCCGATTTGTTTTCGCTGAGTTCTTCTATACATTCCAACGGTGTGCCGTTAGGGATTTTTGCCAAGACTTTGGCTTTCAAATCGGGGCGTTCGCGTAAGTTGGTGTGTCCGTCGGCATCATGCACCAAGGCAAAGCCATCCGGCGGCGCGGCATGGGTTAAGGCGGAACACAAGAATAAGACAGTAGCTAGGTAACGCATTTTTAATTTCTTTTAGTTTTCAGACGGCCTGAATGTCAAAATAATTTACGGTAGATTAAGCTGGATCGAATAAATCCTGATTATTTCAATAATCCCCGCCACAACGCTTCTTCATCATCCGCAATTTTGCGCAGAAATTCGGCGATGTTGCGGCAGCCGTTTTCGGACGGTTTTTTGCATTGCTTCACGCACATGGCTGCGAATTGACGCCATTGGTCGCCGATGGAGGTCATTTGTTCCGAGGCCGTCTGAAACGTAGGTTCGTTGCAGATATGGGCGGCTTGTTCGAGGAAGTAGGCGTAGATATAGCGGAAACCTGCGCCGCCGGTGCCGATTTCTTCCTGCATCCGCACCAAATGGCCGAGAAACAGTTTTTGGTATTTCTCATTTTGTTTGGCGGGCAGGGATTCGATTTTTTTGGCTAGTGTGCGGATGCCTTTGACACCGATGAAAAAGACCGGCGCGAGCATGTGTTTGGCGTTTTTGCGTATGGCTTTGCGGATAATGGCGGGCAAGTCTGCCATGATTTGTTCAGACGGCCTGTTGTCTTCCAAGGTGTACATCATGCCTTTTGCCGCCAATACGCCTTTGGCAAAGCGCGCCCGTTGCAAATCTTCGGCGGCGCAGCGTTGTACGGTTTCAAATACGGGGTCGCTG
>NZ_JBQCXF010000391.1:0-2805 GCF_051956635.1 Neisseria sp. P0022.S010
GTCCTGATTTGTGCCTCAGCTCCGACTTTATCGTCGGCTTCCCGGGCGAGACCGAGCGCGAGTTCGAGCAAACCTTGAAACTGGTCAAAGACATCGCCTTCGACTTGAGCTTCGTCTTTATTTACAGTCCGCGCCCTGGCACGCCTGCCGCCAACTTGCACGACGACACGCCGCATGAAGAAAAAGTGCGCCGCCTCGAAGCTTTGAACGAAGTCATCGAAGCCGAAACCGCGCGCATCAACCAAACCATGATCGGCACGGTTCAACGCTGCTTGGTTGAAGGTATCTCCAAAAAAGACCCTGACCAACTGCAAGCCCGTACCGCCAACAACCGCGTGGTCAACTTTACCGGTACACCCGACATGATCAACCAAATGATCGATTTGGAAATCACCGAAGCCTACACCTTCTCCCTGAAAGGCAAACCGGTATAAGTACACACAAACAAAGGCCGTCTGAAACTGTTCAGACGGCCTTTATCTTGGTTCGGCTCAGTATCATCTGATTCATGTATTTTTATTACCCGAACAAAAGGCTTTTCAGTATAATACCGCCCGAAAATTCCCTTATCTGTTGAGAAGTTAAGGCTAAAATCCGAGCTTCCGGCAGTTAAACCCGATGATGCCGTCCTTAAACGGCTTTCCCCAAAGGAATATCTCGAATGAGTTCTTCAAATCAAAGCGTTTTGGAAAGATTATTCAACCTCAACGCCAATCAGACTAACGTCCGCACGGAAATTATGGCCGGCGTGACAACCTTCCTCGCCATGTGCTACATCATCATCGTCAATCCCCTGATTTTGGGCGAAACCGGCATGGATATGGGCGCAGTATTTGTGGCCACCTGTATCGCCTCCGCCATCGGCTGCTTCGTGATGGGCTTTGTCGGCAACTACCCGATCGCCCTTGCTCCGGGCATGGGTTTGAACGCCTACTTTACTTTTGCCGTCGTCAAAGGCATGGGCGTAGACTGGCGTGTGGCTTTAGGTGCCGTTTTCATCTCCGGCATCATTTTCATCCTGTTCAGCTTCTTTAAAGTGCGCGAAATGCTGGTCAACGCCCTGCCTATGGGCTTGAAAATGTCGATTGCCGCAGGTATCGGCCTCTTCTTGGCATTGATTGCGCTCAAAGGCGCAGGCGTGATTGTGGCTAATCCTGCCACATTGGTCGGTTTGGGTGACATCCACCAGCCTACCGCCCTGCTGGCAATGGCAGGCTTTGTCATGGTGGTTGCACTTGGCCACTTCCGCGTTAAAGGCTCCATCATCATTACCATTTTGACACTGACTGCCATCTCCACCATCTTGGGCTTGAGCGAGTTCAAAGGCGTGGTCGGCGAAATTCCGAGCATTGCGCCAACCTTCATGCAGATGGACTTCAAAGGCTTGTTTACCGTCAGCATGGTCAGCGTGATTTTTGTATTCTTCCTGGTTGACCTGTTTGACTCTACCGGCACATTGGTCGGCGTTTCTCACCGCGCGGGTCTGTTGCAAGACGGCAAACTGCCGCGTTTGAAACGTGCCCTGCTTGCCGACTCTACCGCCATTATCGCAGGCGCCGCTTTGGGTACTTCTTCTACTACCCCCTACGTTGAAAGCGCGGCAGGCGTTTCTGCCGGCGGCCGTACCGGCCTGACTGCCGTTACCGTCGGCGTACTGATGTTGGCCTGTCTGATTTTCTCCCCGCTGGTTCAAAGCATTCCTGCATTCGCTACCGCACCCGCCCTGCTCTATGTAGGCGCGCAAATGTTGCGCAGCGCGCGCGAAATCGATTGGGATGATATGACCGAAGCCGCACCAGCATTCCTGACCATTGTCTTCATGCCGTTTACCTACTCGATTGCCGACGGTATTGCGTTCGGCTTTATCAGCTACGCACTCATCAAACTCTTGTGCAACCGCACCCAAGACGTACCGCCTATGGTATGGATTGTCGCCGTGTTGTGGGCATTAAAATTCTGGTTCTTGGGTTAAACCGCTCAAAAGAACAGGCCGTCTGAAAACTTTTCAGACGGCCTGTTTTATTTTACCCAGCGTTTAAAGCTGTCGGTAAAAGATTATTTTTTCGCTTTTTTAGCAGCTGGTTTAGCGGCAGCTTTCGCGCCTTTGTCCAATGCGCAGAAGCGGGTAACGATTTGATCAACTACTTCTTGTTTGCCGTTTACTTCGGTAGTACCGCGGATAGTCAGCATGTTGCCGTCAACTTTGTCTACGTTGGCTGCAGTGGCTGCTTCAGCAACCCAAGCGACATTGCCGCCCCAGAATGCGTTTACATCTTTGCTGCTGTCAGTGATACGGAACAGGTTTTCAGTTAATTGACCTTTGTATTTTACTTGTGCAGCAACAACTTCGTTGCCTTTGAAGCCGTACATTACGCTCAGAGGCTCTTTGCCGTCTTTACCGCATTTGTAGTGAACTTCTTTAGTACCGTCGATAGAGTCTACTTTCAAAGTATTAGGTACTGGAGCTTGAGCCTGTTGAGCCTGGGCTTGAGTTTGTTGTTGCGCAGTAGGCGCAGCTTTGGCTTCAGGTTTGGCTTTAGAACCGCTGCTACATGCAGTCAGGGCAACAGCCGCCAAAACAGCAGGAACGATTAATTTAACATTCATATTCATAATTGACTCCCAAATGGTTTCAATAAAAAACCGGCAAACGCCGGCTGACATTTACACATTAACATAGATATTCCGTCTTGTCTTTATCTCAGACGGCATTTTTTAGGAAAAGTTCAAATAAATATTTTTATTTTATAAAATCAAGAAATTATAAATATGAAATCATGTAAATTCAGGTTTGGGAATTTTTAA
>NZ_JBQCXF010000392.1:0-2798 GCF_051956635.1 Neisseria sp. P0022.S010
AATCTGTTTATTGCTTATTTGATACTGCTACCGATACGGCTGAGTTCGCCAAAGTTCATCCAAACAAAGAAGGCTTTACCGACAATCAGTTTATCATCAACAAATCCCCAATAACGGGAATCGGCGCTGTTGTCGCGGTTGTCGCCCATCGCGAAATAACGGCCTTCGGGAACTTTACAGATAAAGCCATTGCCGTCTTCTGCGTATTCGCAATTTTCCAAACCGCTTGCTTCAAGCGAGTAATTGCTTTCAGGCATCACTTCGGAGGTGTATTTGTTCAATACAGCAATAGATACGGAAGGCTGACCGGCCTCTTTGACAACGTCAAAGTTTTTGCCGTTCAAGGCAGTATGAAAACGCTCAAGCGTATGAATCATAGACGGATCGGTATCATCTGCGTATTGATAATTGCCGTTTGGTTTTTCGGAAATAATTTCACCGTTAACAGTCAAAACCTTATCACGGTATTCCACAACGTCGCCCGGAATACCGACGATGCGCTTGATATAATTCATCTCAGGCTGAAGTGGGTAATTGAACACCACGACATCGCCTCGGGCAATGTTGCCGACAGGGATAATGACCTTATTCAAAATCGGCAGGCGGATACCGTAAGAGAATTTGTTCACCAAGATAAAATCGCCTTTGACCAAGCCCGGACGCATGGAGCTGGACGGAATTTGGAACGGCTCGGCAATAAAGCTGCGCAACACAAAGATAACTAAGATGATGGGGAAAAAACCACCCATATAGTCGGTAAAATGCGCATTGTCTTCGCCGGTCTCGCTTTTTTTCAGACGGCCTTTATGGATTGCCCAAACAATACCGGTGAACACGACAAACACCAGCAATACGGCGGTAAAGCTCATAAACTCGGACAAAATGCCGAATACGCCGACCATGCACAGGAGATAACTCCATTGTAGGCCGGAGCTCCATTCGCCGTTTTCCTGACGCTCTTTGCTGCTTTTGAAGTTGAGGAACAAGCCGGCCAGCAGTACAACGATTGCGCCTAAAGTTAGATTTATACTCATTATTTATCACTCACTTGCAGAATCGCCAAGAACGCGCTTTGCGGGATTTCCACATTGCCCACTTGTTTCATGCGGCGTTTGCCTGCTTTTTGTTTTTCAAGAAGTTTTTTCTTACGCGTAATATCGCCGCCGTAACATTTCGCCAAAACGTTTTTACGCAGTGCTTTAACGTTTTCGCGGGCGATAATCTGACTGCCGATGGCGGCCTGTACGGCAATATCAAACATCTGGCGCGGAATCAGTTCGCGCATTTTCGATGCCAGCTCGCGACCGCGGTGAACGGCACTTTGACGGTGCACAATCAGGCTCAGGGCATCGACTTTTTCGCCGTTAACCATAATGTCGAGCTTAATCAAATCAGACGGTTGGAATTCTTTGAAATGGTAGTCCAAAGAAGCATAACCGCGCGAAGTGGATTTGAGTTTGTCGAAGAAGTCCATCACGACTTCGTTCATCGGCAAATCATAAGTCAGCATGACTTGGCGACCCATGTATTGCATATTGACCTGAACGCCGCGCTTTTGGTTACACAAAGTCATGACATTGCCGACATATTCCTGCGGCACAAGAATGGTCGCCGTGATAATCGGCTCAAGAATGGTTTCGATGGTGCTGATTTCAGGCAGTTTGGACGGGTTTTCAACTTCGATTTTCTCGCCGTTTTTCAACACAACCTCATAAACCACCGTTGGCGCAGTGGTAATCAAGTCCATGTCGAACTCGCGCTCCAAACGCTCCTGCACGATTTCCAAGTGTAACAGGCCCAAGAAGCCGCAACGGAAGCCGAAGCCCAATGCTTGGGAAACTTCAGGCTCAAATTTCAACGAAGCATCGTTCAGCTGCAATTTTTCCAGAGCATCGCGCAAAGCCTCATAGTCGTGGCTTTCCACCGGATAAAGACCTGCAAATACCTGGCTTTGTACTTCTTGGAAGCCGGGCAGCGGTTCAGAGGCAGGGTTGGCAACCAAAGTAACCGTATCGCCGACTTTTGCCTGACCCAATTCTTTTACGCCGGTAATCAAAAAGCCTACTTCGCCAGCTTTGAGTTCTTGTTTTTGAACTGATTTTGGCGTGAATACGCCCAGCTGCTCAACCTGCGTTTCCGCCTTGGTGCTCATAAAGCGCACTTTGTCTTTCAGCTTGATGGTGCCGTTTTTCACACGAATCAGCATGACCACGCCAACGTAGTTGTCAAACCACGAATCGACAATAACTGCTTGCAACGGCGCATTTTCATCGCCAGTCGGCGCAGGGATTTTGGCAACGATTTCTTCCAAAACATCTTCCACACCAATGCCGCTTTTGGCAGAACACTGCACCGCGCCAACGGCATCAATGCCGATAATGTCTTCAATTTCCTGCTCCACGCGCTCGGGTTCTGCAGCAGGCAAGTCGATTTTGTTCAAAACAGGCACAACTTCCACGCCCAAATCAATCGCGGTATAACAGTTCGCCACGGTTTGCGCTTCTACACCTTGAGACGCATCGACCACCAAAAGCGCGCCTTCGCAAGCCGACAGCGAACGGGATACTTCATAAGAGAAGTCGACGTGTCCCGGAGTATCAATCAGATTGAGCTGATACACCTGCCCATCGCGTGCTTTATAGTTGAGCGCGGCGGTTTGTGCTTTAATGGTAATGCCGCGCTCTTTTTCGATGTCCATGGAGTCGAGCACCTGCGTACTCATTTCGCGCAAATCCAAACCGCCGCAGTATTGGATAAAACGGTCGGCAAGCGTCGATTTACCATGGTCGATGTGGGCA
>NZ_JBQCXF010000393.1:0-2783 GCF_051956635.1 Neisseria sp. P0022.S010
GCCGCGCCGGATGTGTACGTTTTCAAGTTTCAACATTTCAGACGGCCTATCGTTTCGTTAATACAATCCAGAAGAAGAACGGCACGCCGACAAACGACGTAACAATCCCCACCGGAAACAGCGCGCCCGGGATAATCACCTTGGACAACACGCTCGCCACCGATAAAAACGCCGCCCCTGCCAGCATTGCGCCGGGCAGGAAGAAACGTTGGTCTTCGCCCAAAAGAATCCGCGCCACATGCGGGGCAACCAAGCCGATAAAGCCGATGACGCCGACAAAACTGATTGCCGTTGCCGTCATCACCGCCACCAACACCAGCGTTTTCAGGCGCAAAAGTTGCAGATTAATGCCCAGCCCGACGGCGCGTTCTTCGCCCAGGCGCAGCGCAGTCAGCTTCCACACATCGCGCGAAAGCAGAAACACGCATACCGCCGTAACCGCCGCCGTAACGATGACCGTTTCCCAAGTCGCCTTGGTCAGGCTGCCGAACAGCCAAAACAGAATCTGCTGCGAAATCTCAGGCGCGGCGATAAATTGAATCAGCGACAAAATCGACTGAAACAGAAACAACAGCGCAATCCCCACCAATACCAACATCGCCGAATTGAAGCGGCGCGCCGAAGCAAACAGAAACAAGATGCCCGAAGCCAGCATGGTCATCACAAACGCACCGATAGGAACGGCGACCGTTTCAGGCAGCCCGAAACCGCCGAACGCAATCACCATCGACGCGCCCAAACCTGCCGCCGCCGCCAAGCCCAGCGTATAAGGGCTGGCCATCGGGTTGTTCAACAGCGTTTGAATTTCCGCACCGCCGACACCCAAAGCCGCGCCGACCACCAAGGCCATTACCGCAATCGGCAGGCGCAGATCCATCACAATCAGGCGGTTCATTTCATCGACTCCGGGTTTACCCAGCAAAACATTGACCACTTCACCGACGGGCAGCGTGTCTGTCATTGCCGGGCCGGTGGCGATGTCGAATAGGAAACTGACCGCGGCGATGATTAAAAACATCAACACAATCAACCAACGCTTGCCTTCCAACTTGCGCTGGTTTTTCACAATCTCGGCGACAACCGAATCATTCATTTTTTAAACCTCTGAAATTAAGTAACAAGGTCGGACATCCATGCCCGACCATCTCTTTTGTCTGTGTCCGTTTTGAAGGGTGTTTTTTTGAAAATCGGGATAACGGCGTTCCAAACGGCTTTGCCCTCTCCCTGGCCCTCTCCCACGGGGAGAGGGAACAAATGGCAGGGAATCACAACAATGGTCGGACTTCAGTTATCTGATCCCCTCTCCCCGTGGGAGAGGGAACAAATTGTAGGGAATCACAACAATAGTTGAATCTCAGTTATCTGATCCCTCTCCCCGTGGGAGAGGGCTAGGGAGAGGGTCAAAGCAGTCAACCCCACCTGAAGCTCCCCGTTCGGCACGACGGGCAGTCGTAGAGTGTGCTTTGCCAACAAAAACATGAAATTCCATACCGTTCGCCATCATTTCTGCAAACATTACCCTTGGGCAAAGCCCACGCTACGGTTCTGTATAAAACCCATGCTGCTTTCAGACGACCTTCCGCATAAAAAGGTCGTCTGAAACCTGCAAACCAGCCTTACTGACCTTTCGGATACAGGTAGAACGTACCGTTTGGTACAACAGGCAGGTTTTGGCGGTAGAAGTCCAGATAGGTCTTCTCAGGGTTGAAATCCTTAAACAACTGTGGATAAATCGCTTTGGCCATAAATTGAATCGATGCGCTGTCGGACAGCGTGCGCGAGTTGGCGTGGTAGGCGGCGTAGAGGCGGTTGTTTTTAATCGCAGGCAGGTTGGCCCAGCCGGCGCGTTTGGCAAAGCCTGCCAAGCGTTTTTCCGCTTCCGCTTTCGGAATGCCCCAGCCCATCACCATGGCGGCCGGGTTTTTCTTCAATTCGGTTTCGCGGCCGGTAATCACGATCACGTCGGGTTTGGCGGCGAGGACTTTTTCAGGATTGATCGGGCCGTAGAATTCGACCGAAGAAGCGGCGATATTGTTGCCGCCGACCAGCGTCGCCATCGAACCCCACATGCTCTTGCCGAAGGTAACGCTGTGTTCCGCAGGGCCTTTGTTGCCGAACTCGACATACACTTTAGGCTTGGGCAGGTTGGCTTTTTTCACGCGCGCCTGGATGGTGTCGGCGATGCGTTTGTAGTCCGCCGCCAGCTTGTCCGCCTTTTGCTGCTGGCCGGTCAGCGTGCCGATGAGCTTGGTCGATTGAACGTGTTTGGCGACCGTTTGCGCGTTGTAATCCAACACAACGATGGGGATGCCGGCTTTGTTGATGCGGTCGAGATCGGAACCCAAAGCCTTGTATTGCCATTCGGCCAAAACCAGCAAATCGGGTTTCAGCGCCAATACTTTCTCAATCGAGAAAGTGCCGACTTCCACTTCGCCCACGTCGGTCAGCTGATTCAGTTTAGGCACGGCTTTGCTGAATGCCGCCCAGCTTGGCGGCGCCCAGTCGGCCCAAACTGCTTTGGAGAAACCGACGACGTTATCCAGCGCGGTTTTACCGCCGATGGCCATGTAGTCTTGGTAGTAGAAGCCCAAAACTACGCGTTTGGCAGGCAGGTCGACGGTTACCTTACGGCCGACGGTATCGGTCAGCTGAACCGGTTTGGCAAAAGCAGATACGGGGCCGATTGATAAAGCTGCGGCGGCAATCAAAGCAGAAAGTTGCGTAAATTTCATGAATTATTCCTTTAAAATATGATGATAACTATTATCTTTTATAAGTTTACA
>NZ_JBQCXF010000394.1:0-2766 GCF_051956635.1 Neisseria sp. P0022.S010
AACTCTTGCCCGTCTGCAGAATAGAGCAGGAACAGGCTCATGATGTAGATGGCGAGCATGGCAAAAAACAGCCAAGGGTCAATCGGGGCTGCAATGGTGGATTTGAAATTTTTCCACGCTGATGTGTTATTCATGATGAACCTCCGGCTGTGAGGCAGGGCTTGTCGGAGTCAGTCCGTAGGCAGATTGGAAAATGCTGGTAATAGGCTGATGCTTGTCCGTTGTTTCAGTTTTGGCAGAGCCTGACTCAAGGCCGTCTGAAAACTGTTGCGGCTTGACGTGAAGCATATAAAAATCAGTCATTTCACGGGCCAATGGCGCAGCATACGCACCCCAGCCGCCGTTTTCCAAAATAACGGCAATGGCGATTTCAGGTTTTTCCAATGGTGCAAACGAGATAAACCATGCGTGGTCGCGGTGTTGTTCGCGCAGGGCTGCGGCGTTGTAGCGGCCGCCCTGTTTGATTTGTACGACCTGGGCCGTACCGGTTTTACCGCCCATCGTATAAGCAAGTCCGCCACCGATACGGTGTGCCGTACCGCCCGGTTTCAATACCTTTTCCATTGCGCGTTTGACGTATTCGAAGTTGTCGGCTTTGAACGGAATTTGACGTTCGGGATTGGGGTTGATACGGGTAATTTTGCGCGCGCCGAAATCCAATACTTCTTTGACCAAATGCGGCTGATGAACGACACCGTTATTGGCCAGAGATGCTGTGGCATGAGCCATTTGCAAAGGTGTGTAGGCGTTGTAGCCTTGTCCGATGCTGACAGAAACCATTTCGCCGGCGCGCCATTCTTTGGCGGTCGGATCGGAAGACTTGGCAAAGCGTTTGGCTTTCCATTCGCGGCTAGGCAAAACGCCTGTATATTCGCTGGGCAGGTCAATGCCGGTTTTTTGGCCGAAACCGAATTGCGCCAGATACGGAGAGGCTTTATCGATACCCATTTCGTAACCTAAGCGGTAGAAGAAGGTATCTGAAGATACTTGAATGGCTTTGCTCAAGTTGGCCGAGCCGTGGCCGCTGCGGACAGAGTCGCGGAAAATATGGCGGCTGCCGGGTATGCTCCATGCGCCGGGAGCGGGGATGATGGTGTTTTGAGTGATTTTGCCGCTTTCCAATAAGGCCATGCCCATAAAGGGTTTGAATGTAGAACCCGGCGGATAAAGGCCTTGGGTAACGCGGTTGATCAAAGGCTTTTTCCAATCGTCATTCAGCATTTTCCAAGTATCACTGTCGATGCCGTCAATAAAGAGGTTGGGATCGAAGGAAGGCTTGGAAACAAAAGCCAAAACAGTACCGTCTTGCGGATTGATGGCCACCAATGCGCCACGGCGGTCGCCTAAAATGCGGTCGGCTTCCTGCTGCATACGGATATCCATGCCTAGGCGCAAGGTTTGCCCCATTTTGGACGGAACATTTTTTAATACGCGGACAATGTTGCCGTAAGCGTCTCTTTCGACTTCCTGATAGCCTGGAATACCATGAAGCTGGTGTTCGTAATATTTTTCCAAGCCGGATTTGCCGATATGCGTACTGCCGCGGTAGAGAGCGGTCAGGCCTTCTTCTTCCAGCATTTCTTTGTCTTTATCGCTAATACGGCCGATGTAACCTAAGAAATGGGAAGTCAGTTTGCCGTAAGGATATTCGCGGAATGTGCGTGAATTGACCTCTATGCCTTTGAATCCACGCAGATGTACGGATAAACGGGCTGCCTCTTCATCGGTCAGCTTGAGTTTGAGCGGGATATTTTCAAATTTTCGATAGCTTTCGCGGTATTTTTTGAAGCGTTTTAAATCTGTCGGCGTAATATCAACATATTTTTTTAATGCTTCAATGACATCTTCCATCTTGCCTTCAATGCGGCTGGGAATAACTTCGAGCGAAAAGACTGGATAGTTTTTGGCCAAAGGAACGCCGTTGATATCGACGATTTCGCCGCGTACAGGCGGCGTTGGAATCAAGGTGATGCGGTTGCTCGATGCCTGACCGGAAAACTCGTTGTGTTGAGTCACTTGTAGGTAAAAGAACCGCGCCAGCAAGATGGAAAAGAAGATGGCGATCAGGATAAAAGCAACGAGCAGGCGCAATAGGGCATCGGCTTGTGCTGCCTGAGCGGAAGGTTTTTTGGTATGTTGACCACCGGAAAGACGGCGTGGAAGAATCGGTTTCATCTTTTCAGTGCGCGCGGTAAATACGGGTCACAATCAACATTAGCTGGCTGAGTATCGGCCAAAGTAATGCGCCGACAAATGGGGCAACAAAGCCTTGCAAAGTGATGACCTGATGATTAAGAAACAAACGGGCAACAGTTAAGACGGCCTGATTGAGAAGCAGTGCAGCCAATACAGCGGCCAATTGCATAATGTGGCCGTAAAGCATGATTTGGCGGCGGCGGTTTAAGATGAAATAAGTCATTACGACGTAAGACAGGGCGTGCAAGCCCAAAGTCGCGGCGGTTGCGGCATCGACAATCAGACCGATGGCAAAAGCCAGTCCCATGCCTGCGCGTTGCGGTTGGTGCAATGTCCAATACAGCAACATCAGTGCCGTCATTTCAGGCAGCCAAAAGAATCCGTCAAAGGAAAACGGCATAAAGTCCAGTATCATCATCACTATGAGACTGGCCGCCATGATGTGCAGCGGTACTGCACGGTAAGAATCGTCAAAATCGTTCATGAAATCAGCGTGGGGAAGAAGGGGCGGAAGAAAGTACCAAGACAAAACGGCTGCTGCGTAAAGCGGCCAAAGGCGTCAGTTGCGTA
>NZ_JBQCXF010000395.1:0-2766 GCF_051956635.1 Neisseria sp. P0022.S010
CAATTCTATATTGAAAGAAGGATAGGGTCAAACAATCTCAATGCGCCTCTTCCCAATTCATACCCACGCCTACTTCTGCCACCAGCGGCACGTTCAACATCCCTTCGTCCACTTTCGCCATAATCTGCGGCAGTTTTTCTTTCACTAAATCCAGCTCGGCTTCGGGTACTTCCAGCACCAGTTCGTCATGCACCTGCATAATCAGTTTGCTTTTCAGGCTACCTGAAACCAGCCAGCGGGACACGTCTATCATGGCGCGTTTGATGAGGTCGGAGGCGGTTCCCTGCATGGGGGCGTTGATGGCGGCGCGTTCGGCTCCGGCGCGGGCGTTGGCGTTTTTGTTGCGGATGTCGGGCAGGTAGAGGCGGCGGCCGAACAGGGTTTCGACGTAGCCTTGGGCGGCGGCTTGTTCTTTGGTGCGTTGCATGTATTCGGCAACGCCGGGGTAGCGGGCGAAGTAGCGGTCGATGAAGGTTTTGGCGGACAGATTGTCTATGCCCAGCGATTTGGCGAGGCCGTATTGGCCCATGCCGTAAATGAGGCCGAAGTTGATGGTTTTGGCGTAGCGGCGTTGTTCGGACGAAACGTTTTCGGGGGCGATGCCGAATACTTCGGCGGCGGTGCGGCGGTGTACGTCTTCGCCGTTTTGGAACGCGGCGATGAGGGTTTTGTCGCCGGAGAGGTGCGCCATGATGCGCAGCTCGATTTGGGAATAGTCGGCGGAAACGATGACGCTGCCTTGCGGTGCGGTAAAGGCGCGGCGCACGCGGCGGCCTTCGGCGGTGCGGATGGGGATGTTTTGCAGGTTGGGGTTGTTGCTGGCGAGGCGGCCTGTGATGGCGACGGCTTGGGCGTAGGTGGTATGCACGCGTCCGTCTTTGGGGGAAATCATTTCGGGCAGTTTGTCGGTGTAGGTGGATTTGAGTTTCGCCAAGCTTCGGTTTTGCAGGATGATTTTTGGCAGTGGGTAGTCGGGCGCGAGCTGTTCGAGCACGGCTTCGTTGGTGGAAATGCCGCCTTTGGCGGTTTTTTTCAGGCCTTTGGTGGGGATGCCCATTTTGTCGAACAGGATTTCTTGAAGCTGTTTGGGCGAATTGAGATTAAACGGCTGGCCTGCGGCGGCGTAGGCTTGTTGTTCGAGCTTCATCAGCTCGGCGCCGAGTTCTGCGCTTTGGCGGGCGAGTTCGGCGCGGTCGATTTGCACGCCGTTGCGTTCCATTTCAAACAATACCTGCGCGACAGGCAGCTCCATTTTTTCATACATTTCAAGCTGTTTGGCGTCCATTTGCGCGCGCAGGTGCGCTTCGAGGCGCAGGGCGAAATCGGCGTCTTGGGCGGCGTATTCGGTCGCCTGCCCGATGGCGACGTCGGCAAAACCGATTTGCTTCGCGCCTTTGCCGCACAGCGATTCGTAGGTAATGGTTTCCAAGCCCAGCCAGCGTTCGGACAATTCGTCCAAGCCGTGTCCGAGATGGCTCTCGATGATGTAGGAAGCGAGCATGGCGTCGCCGGCAATGCCGTTCAGGGCGATGCCGTAGTTGGCGAAAACGTGTTGGTCGTATTTGAGGTTTTGCCCGATTTTTTTCAGGGCGGAGTTTTCCAAATGTGTTTTCAGACGGCCTAATACGTCTTGCAAATCAATCTGTTCGGGTGCGGCGGTCAGGCTGTGCCCTACGGGGATGTAAACCGCTTCGCCCGCTTGGAACGCGATGCTGATGCCGACCAGCGCGGCGTTCATCGCGTCTAGGGACGTGGTTTCCGTGTCGATGCCGATTGTGTCCGCCTGCGACAGTTTGTCTAACAAAGCGGCAAACTGCGCTTCGGTGGTAACGGCTTGATAATCCAGCTTTTCGGGGGCAACGGCTTTTTCAGGTAGCCTTTCAGACGACGTTTCCATATCCAACGCTGCCTGTTCGCCTATCGTATCGCTGCCGAACAAATCGCCGTCCGCCGCTTCGTGCATACGGCTTTCCGCTTCTTTCAACCAAGTGCGGAAGCCCCAGCGTTTGAAATCGACCGCAAGCTGAGACCATTTCGGCGAAGTGCGGCGCAGGCTTTCGAGGCCGTCTGAAAGCTCCGAGTGCAAGTCCACATCGGTTTTAATCGTCACCAAATCATACGACAGCGGCAGTTGGGGCAGCGCGGCTTGCAGGTTTTCGCCGACCTTACCCTTGATTTCCGCAGCGTGTTCCATCACACCGGCCAGCGAGCCGTAGGCTTCCAGCCACTTCACCGCCGTTTTCGGGCCGCATTTCTCCACGCCCGGCACGTTGTCCACCTTGTCGCCCATCAGCGCGAGATAATCGCGAATTTGGTCGGGGCGAACGCCGAATTTTTCCTTCACACCTTCAATGTCCAGCGTTTCGCCGCTCATCGTGTTCACCAGCGTAACGCGTTCGTTCACCAGCTGCGCCATATCCTTATCGCCGGTGGACACCACCACATTCCAACCTGCTTCGCCGGCCATCGCCGCCAGCGTGCCAATCACGTCGTCCGCTTCCACTTGCGGAATCACCAGCACCGGCCAGCCCATCAGCCGCACCAAATCCGGCAAAGCTTCCGCCTGCGGGCGCAAATCGTCCGGCATCGGCGGGCGTGTCGCCTTATAGTCGGGGAACATCTCGTGGCGGAAATTCTTACCCTTCGCATCAAACACCACCGCGCAATAGTCGTGCACATAATCCGCCCGCAACCGGCGCAACATGTTCAACACGCCATAAAGCGCACCCGTCGGCGCACCATCTGGCGCAGATAAATTCTGACCCA
>NZ_JBQCXF010000396.1:0-2753 GCF_051956635.1 Neisseria sp. P0022.S010
CGGTGGCTGCTAGTACGGTTTAATTTGCGGTTGCCATTACGATGACGCATGTCATTATCCTTTAATCTTCAAACTTACGGCTTTTCTAAGCCTACAGGCGGCCAAGCTTCTAATTTGGAACCTAATGTCAGACCTTTAGAGGCCAACACTTCTTTGATCTCATTCAAAGATTTACGACCCAAATTAGGGGTCTTGAGAAGCTCGGTTTCAGTACGTTGAATCAAATCGCCAATATAGTAAATATCTTCAGCTTTCAGACAATTAGCTGAACGTACGGTTAATTCCAAATCATCTACAGGACGCAGCAAGATAGGATCGATAGGAGGCGCTTTTTCTTCAACCTCTTCAACCGGAGTACCTTGCAAATCTGCAAAAATAGACATTTGGTCAATTAAGATACGTGCGGCACTACGTACAGCTTCTTCTGGATCAAGAGAACCATTGGTTTCAATATCTAAAACCAATTTATCCAAATCCGTACGTTGCTCTACGCGTGCAGGTTCAACTTCAAAGCTAACACGACTGATGGGCGAAAAGCTCGCATCCAACTGAATCGCACCAATCTGTTTGTTCTCATCACGCAATACGCGACGACCTGAAACAGATTGATAACCACGACCTTGCTCTACTTTAATTTCCATGTCGATTTGACCATTGTCGGACAAGTGGCAAATAACATGTTCAGGATTGATGATTTCCACATCATGTGGCAAATCAATATCACCGGCTACAACAGCACCGGCACCTGCTTTTTTCAAAGTCAACTGAACTTGATTACGACCGTGAAGCTTAAATACGATACCTTTAATGTTCAAGAGAACGTCAACAACATCCTCTTGAACACCATCAATAGTAGAGTATTCGTGCAATACGCCAGAAATAACTACTTCAGTTGGTGCAAAGCCATTCATGGATGACAGTAAGATACGACGCAAAGCATTACCTAAAGTATGACCAAAACCACGCTCAAATGGCTGCATAGACACCTTAGCTCGAGTAGAAGACAAGGTATCTACATCGATTTGACGAGGTTTCAAAAATTCGGTTGTGCTATTTTGCATTTAACTGTCCCTCATTGAGCTAGCATTATTTAGAGTAGAACTCTACCACCAGCTGTTCATTAATATCGCCAGACAATTCTGAGCGATCCGGCATATTTTTGAATACACCTTCCAATTTGTCGGCATCAACAGATACCCAGCTTGGCAAGCCAATTTGAGTAGCCAAGCTCAATGCCTCTTGGATACGTACTTGTTTCTTAGCTTTTTCACGAACAGCTACAACATCGCCTGCTTTAACTTGGAAAGAAGGGATATTAACAACCTGACCGTTTACAACGATAGCTTTATGAGAAACCAATTGACGTGCTTCAGCGCGGGTAGAGCCAAAACCCATACGATAAACGACATTGTCCAAACGGGACTCCAGCAATTGCAACAGCAATTCACCGGTAGAACCTTTACGACGATCAGCTTCCGCAAAGTAACGACGGAACTGGCGTTCTAACACGCCATAAATACGACGGATTTTTTGTTTTTCACGCAATTGCAAACCGTAGTCTGACAAACGTGGTTTCTTTGCACCGTGCTGACCAGGTGCAGAATCCATTTTACATTTTGAATCCAAAGAGCGACGTGCACTCTTCAAAAACAGATCCGTACCTTCGCGACGTGCTAATTTACATTTAGGGCCAATATAACGTGCCATGTTTTAAATCACTCCAATATTAAATACGACGTTTTTTAGGCGGACGGCAACCGTTATGAGGCAACGGGGTAACGTCAGTAATGCTGGTAATCTTGAAACCAAGAGCGTTTAAAGCACGTACAGAAGATTCGCGACCAGGGCCAGGGCCTTTAATGCGGACTTCTAAATTTTTAACGCCATACTCTTGGGCAACTTTACCAGCTGCTTCTGCTGCAACTTGTGCTGCAAATGGTGTACTTTTACGAGAACCTTTAAAACCAGCGCCGCCAGAGGTAGCCCAAGACAATGCATTGCCTTGACGGTCAGTGATTGTAATGATGGTATTGTTGAAAGATGCATGAACGTGCACAATACCTTCGCTTACGGTTTTACGTACTTTTTTACGTACACGCGAAGCTGTGTTTGCTTTAGCCATTAATCAAATTCCTTAAAATTTATTTCTTACCGGCAATCGCTTTGCGCGGACCTTTACGGGTACGGGCATTTGTGCGAGTGCGTTGACCACGACAAGGCAAGCCACGACGATGACGGAAGCCACGATAGCAACCCATATCCATCAGTCGTTTAATGCTCATCGTTACTTCACGACGCAAATCACCTTCAACTTCATATTTAGCAACTTGCTCACGCAAAGCGTCTAATTGAGCCTCGTCCAAATCTTTTGCTTTAGTAGTAGGAGCAATATTTGCTGCCTCACAAATCAATTTAGCACGAGTCGCACCAATACCATAAATAGCCTGAAGGCCAATTACGATATGGGCATTATTAGGGATATTTACCCCTGCAATACGAGCCATATTTTTTCCTTTTTAGGGCAAAGTATGTCACTATACCATAAAATCAAGAGTTAAGAAAACTAACTTCTTAGCCTTGACGTTGTTTGTGACGTGGGTCAGTACAAATTACGCGAACTACACGATTACGACGAATAATCTTGCAATTGCGACAAATTTTCTTTACAGAAGGTTGTACACGCATTTTATTTCCTTTTATCGTTTATCTTGCTCGGAAAACAATCCGAGCACGGGTTAAATCATAAGGAGTTA
>NZ_JBQCXF010000397.1:0-2750 GCF_051956635.1 Neisseria sp. P0022.S010
TTGTTTCAGTTTTTTCTCAGTTTCTGCGTTGATTTTGGACCAAGGCAGAGACAATACTACTTTGCGTTCCAGATTTTCTAAAGTTTCAACAGTTACGCTCATCGTAAGCCCTTAAATTTGTTGTGTTTAAACGGTTATCCTTCTGCTCAGTATTCCGAAGAACTCCGGAAGCGTGCATAAGGTCAAAATTTAGCTGCTTAGTATAACACAATGTTTCACGAATAACATAAAAAGGCCGTCTGAAAAGTGGGAAATTCTTTTCAGACGGCCTTTGCGTTTCGATATTGTTGTTTTTTACAGCTGGTCTTTTTGTGCCAGAATCCGTCGGCTACCGTTGATGTCTGCCGGAGAGAGAACACCGGAATTTTCAAGCGCATCTATCAAATTGGCGGCACGGTTGTAGCCGATGCGCAATTGGCGTTGCAGGGCAGAAATGGAAGTCTTGCGGCTCTCCAATACGAAGGCAACGGCTTGATCGAATAGCTCATCGCTGTTTGCGTTCGGATTGACAATATTGGTGGTTTCGATGGCCGCTTCGCCACTGAGCAGGCCTTCAACATAATTGGTCGGAGCCTGTTCTTTGACGAAATTGACGACTTGATGTACTTCATCATCAGAAACAAACGCACCTTGCAGGCGTGTCGGTTCTGCGCTGCCCGGTTGCAGGAATAACGAGTCGCCGTATTTGAGCAATTCATCTGCACCCATTTGGTCAAGAATGGTGCGGCTGTCGATTTTACTTTGTACGGTAAAGGCCATGCGGGTAGGAATGTTGGCTTTAATCAGGCCGGTAACCACGTCGACACTCGGGCGTTGGGTGGCGACAATCATGTGAATGCCTGCCGCACGCGCTTTTTGGGCAAGACGTGCGATTTGCTGCTCAACGGATTTGCGTTCGGTCATCATCAAGTCTGCCAATTCGTCAATGACGACCACAATCAACGGCAGTTTTTCCAGAGGCTTAGGATCGTCAGGATTTAAGCTGAACGGATTGAGCAATGGCTTACCTGCCGCTTTGGCTTGTTCGACTTTTTGGTTAAAACCGTCCAAATTACGCACGCCTGCATGGGAAAGCAGGCGGTAGCGTTTTTCCATTTCGGCAACACACCAGTTCAACGCTTGTCCAGCCTCGCGCATATCGGTCACAACCGGACAGAGCAGGTGCGGAATGCCGTCGTAAATGCTCAATTCCAGCATTTTCGGGTCAATCATAATGAAGCGGACTTCGTCAGGCGTGGCTTTGAAGAGCATGGACATAATCATGCCGTTCACGCCGACAGATTTGCCAGAGCCGGTCATGCCTGCGACCAAAAGATGCGGCATTTTTGCCAAGTCGCCGACAACGGGCGTACCTGCAATATCTTTACCCAAGGCAACGGTCAGTTTGGACTTGGCGTCGGTAAATACGGGTGAAGAGAGGATTTCGCTCAACATGACGTCTTGGCGTTTCTCATTGGGCAATTCAATGCCCATGGTGTTTTTACCGGCAATGGTTTCTACGATACGTACAGCTTGCAGAGACATCGAGCGCGCCAAATCTTTGGACAGGGCGACAATTTGACTGCCTTTGACACCTTGTGCCGGTTCGATTTCGTAGCGGGTAATCACGGGGCCGGAAGTGGCGGAAACAACCTGTACGCCGATGCCGAATTCAGCCAGCTTGGCTTCGATCAATTCTGCGGTCTGTTGCAATTCATCCGGATTGACGGCGACCGGTTCTTCAGACGGCATACGCAACAGGTTTATGTTGGGTTTGTGGTATTCGCCGTTGTTTTTAGGTTCAGTATCGTCAAACAGGGAAGTTTGGATTTTAGGAGGCGGCGCAACGGATACGGCAACGGTTTTACGGTTGCTGCTGCTGCCTGCCAACGGAGCAACCGGAGTGGCTGTAATGGTTTTGGCCTCTTTAACCATGCGGCGCGTATTTTGGGTTTCCAAAGCTTCAGTGCAGACATCTTCTTTTTTATTTTGGAATTGAGACAATTTTTTCTTCAGGCTGCCAAACAGGCCGCCCATATGGCTGCCGGATTTGGCCATGACTTCCAACCATGACACCTGAGCCAGCAGGGAAATGGATAAAAGCAACATCACTAGCATAATCAACAGGCTGCCCGACTTACCCAACAGCCAAGCCAAGCCTGAACCCGCTAACAAGCCGACCAAGCCGCCGGCGCCAACAGGAAGGGATTCGCTCAATGCATTGTCAAACAGGAAATGTTCGATAATCGGACTGCACACCAGCAGGAGGAACAATGCCAAAGCGGCTACGCCGTGATTGTAGGGCTTGTGGTTTTCCTGCTTTTTCATGGGGCGGAAGTTTTTGTAGAGGAAAACGCAAGAGGCGGCTATCCACCACCAAAACGATAAGCCGAACAGATAATATCCGACATCGGAAAGATATGCGCCGAAGAGGCCGCCGAGGTTGGCGACATCGTTGCTTTTGGGCACGCTGCGCGACCATGCAGGGTCGTCCATGCTGAAGCTGGCCAGGGAAATGGCCAGATAAATGGTGATAACCAAGCCAAACAGCCATAAAGCGTCATTAATCAAGTTGACGACATGCTCGGGGCGCGCTTTTTTTTCTTCATTTTTTTGCAGCTCTTTGGCGGCTTTCAGGCGTTGGGAGACTTTATTGTCGGCTTGAGTTTGTGCTTTGGTGGATTTGCGTGTGGTCGGTTTGGCTGCCGGTTTGGTAGAGACGCGTTTTTTTGTTTGGGTTTTAGAAGATTTTGCAGTCATGAGATAAAGGC
>NZ_JBQCXF010000398.1:0-2742 GCF_051956635.1 Neisseria sp. P0022.S010
TCTCGCCCAAGCCTTTGAAACGGCTGATGGAATAAGCAGTTTCTTTAACGCCTTCTTTTTGCAGTCGCTCCAAAATGCTGTCGAGTTCGTTTTGGTCGAGGGCGTAGAATTTGCGGGCGGGTTTGCTTTTGCCTTGTGCGTTGACATCGACGCGGAACAGCGGCGGCTGTGCGACGTAAATGTGTCCGTCGGCGACCAGTTTCGGGAAGTGGCGGTAGAACAGGGTCAGCAGCAAAACTTGAATATGCGAACCGTCCACGTCGGCATCGGATAGGATGGCAATTTTGCCGTAGCGCAGGCCGCTTAAATCGGGATTGTCGTTGATGCCGTGCGGATCGACGCCGATGGCGACGGAAATGTCGTGGATTTCGGCGTTGCCGAAGAGTTGGTCGGGGTGGACTTCAAAGCTGTTGAGTACTTTGCCGCGCAGGGGCAGGATGGCTTGTGTGGCTTTGTCGCGGGCGAGTTTGGCGGAGCCGCCGGCGGAATCGCCTTCGACGAGGAAGAGTTCGTTTTCACGGATGTCTTCGCTTTCGCAGTCGGTCAGTTTGCCGGGCAGGACGGCGACGCCGCTGCCTTTTTTCTTTTCGATTTTTTTAACCGAACGCATCCGCGCTTGTGCTTGGCGGATAGCGAGTTCGGCGATTTTTTTGCCGAAGTCCACGTTTTGGTTCAGCCACAATTCCAAAGGGTCGCCCGATACGGCGGCGACGAGTTTCAGCGCGTCGCGGTTGGTCAGTTTGTCTTTGGTCTGACCTTGGAACTGCGGGTCGAGGACGCGGGCGGAGAGGACGAAGGCGGTTTTGCCGAACACGTCGTCGCTTTGCACTTTCACGCCGCGCGGTAAGAGGTTGTGCAGGTTGATGAAGTTGTTGACGGCGTTGAACACGGCTTGTTTCAAACCCGCTTCGTGCGTGCCGCCCAGCGGGGTGGGGATGAGGTTGACGTAGCTTTCGTTGGCGCACGAACCTTCTTCCAGCCAGGTCAGGGCAAACGCTGCGCCTTCGCCGATGCTGAAATCGCCGTTGTGGTCGTCTGAAATGTAGTTTTCGCAGGAGAACAGCGGTACGGCTTCCTGCGCGTCGGCAATCAGGTCGGTCAGATAGCTTTTCAGACCATCGGGGTAATGCCAAGTTTGGGTGTGCGCTTCGTCTTCGCCTTTGACCGGACGGGTCAAGGAAACGCGCACGCCAGGCAGCAGCACGGCTTTGGCGCGCAGCAGGCGTTCGAGTTCGGGAATGCTGTAATTCGGGCTTTCAAAATATTTGCCGTCCGGCCAGACGCGCACTTCGGTGCCGCTGTCTTTGACGGCGCATTTGCCCACTTCCGCCAACGGTTCGACCACATCGCCACCGGCAAACACGATACGGTGGATTTTGCCTTCGCGTTTGACGGTTACTTCAAGGCGGGTGGAGAGGGCGTTGGTCACGGACACGCCCACGCCATGCAGACCGCCTGAAAAGGCATACGCGCTGCCGCCGTCTTTTTTGTTGAACTTGCCGCCCGCGTGCAGACGGGTAAACACGAGTTCGACCACGGGCACGCCTTCGACAGGGTGCAACCCGACGGGAATGCCGCGTCCGTTATCACGGACGGAAAGCGAACCGTCTTCATGAATTTGCACGTCGATTGCAGTCGCGAAACCGCCCAACGCCTCGTCCGCCGCGTTGTCGATGACTTCTTGGCAGATGTGGGTCGGGCTGTCGGTGCGTGTGTACATGCCGGGACGTTCTTTGACCGGCTCCAAGCCTTTGAGGACGGTGATGCTGGATTCGCTGTATTGATTGTTTTTAGCCATAGGAATAATGTAAAGGCCGTCTGAAAAGATGAAAAACAACGCTTTCAGACGGCCTGAAAGCGTTTGGGTTATAGGTTTTCTATTGGATTGCGACGGATAAAGTCTTCATAGCTTTCTATGCCGCGCAAGAAACGGGAGAGTTCGGTCAATGCGTCCAAATACACGCCGCGCTTGAAGTCGATGACTTCGTCAACCGGCGCCCAGTATTGGTGCCAGCGCCAGCCGTCGAATTCAGGATGGTGGCAGGCGCGGAGGTTGACGTCGCTATCGCGGCCGACCAAGCGCAAAAGATACCAAATCTGTTTTTGTCCGCGATACGAACCGCGCCATTCGCGGCGCACCCAGTGGCTGGGAACGTCATAACGCAACCAGTCGCGCGTACGGCCAACGATTTTGATATGTTGCGGCAACAGGCCGACTTCTTCGTACAATTCGCGGTACATGGCGGTCTCAGGGCTTTCACCCGGCTTGATGCCGCCTTGCGGAAACTGCCATGAATGTTCGCGTACGCGTTTACCCCAAAAGACTTCGTTACGTTCGTTAATCAGGATAATACCGACATTGGGGCGATAGCCTTCTCTGTCTAACACGGTGTCGCCCTTCATTAAATTCAATCGTGCAATTTTCCCACAAATTGGGCGGTTTTGACAAATCTTGAGGCCGTCTGAATAAGCCCACAGTTTTTTCCAGACAGCATGAAACCGTTTCTGAAAAAATGTTGTTTATGAATAAAACCATAGCTTCAGACCGTCTGAAAAATGAAATTTTTTTCTGCTTTAAGGTCTTGCATTCAAAAGCTTTTTGCCGTTTAATGCAAACCTTGCTGAATCAAGGGCAAAGGACACATGCCGGCCGCCCCCACAGTTTCCCTTTTGTAAGTGGCATCTGCCACCGCTGCAATATTTTTACCCCCCGAACAAAAGGTCTGAAACCATGAAAAAATC
>NZ_JBQCXF010000399.1:0-2738 GCF_051956635.1 Neisseria sp. P0022.S010
TGGACGAACCGGCATGGGCGAAAAACGGCAGCTATCAGGCCGTCCGCCTTATCCGCCACTTTGTCGAGTTTTGGGACCGCACCCCGATGCAGGAACAAACCGATATTTTCGGCCGGCGCAAATACAGTGGCGCGCCCATGGACGGTAAAAAAGAGGGCGACACCGCCGATTTCGCCAAAGACCCTGACGGCAAAATCACGCCCAAAGACAGCCATATGCGCATTGCCAATCCGCGCGATCCTGAATTCATGAAAAAACACCTGCTCTACCGCCGCGCCTTCAACTACTCGCGCGGCCTTGCCGCCAACGGCCAACTCGATGTCGGTTTGGTGTTCATCTGCTATCAGGCCAACCTTGCCGACGGTTTCATCTTCGTGCAAAACTTGCTCAACGGCGAGCCGCTGGAGGAATACATCAGCCCGTTTGGCGGCGGCTATTTCTTCGTTCTGCCGGGTGTCGAAAAAGGCAGCTTCCTCGGCAAAGAGCTTTTGGGCATATAAATCCGCTGATGGTTTGAATAGATAAAAAGGCCGTCTGAAACCTGATTTCCAGATTTCAGACGGCCTGAGTTTTTTCTATCAAACCAAATGTTCCGCCAAGAAAGCCAATGCGTATTCGACAGCTTGCGCCCTTACTGCTTCGCGGTCGCCCGTGAATAGCGCGGTTTGCTCAAACGAACCTTCGGGCGTGGCCAGGCCGAACCAGACTGTGCCGACCGGTTTGGCCGCGCTGCCGCCGCTAGGGCCGGCGATGCCGGAAATACTCAAGGCGTAATCCGCCTGCGCCACGGCCTTTGCGCCACGTGCCATTTCATAGACGGTCTCGCGGCTGACTGCGCCGTGTTTCAGCAAGGTATCGGGCATGACGCCGAGACGCTCCTGTTTGGCTTGGTTGCTGTATGTGACGAAGCTTTGATGAAACCATTGCGAGCTGCCGGAGAGAGAAGTCAACGCACCTGCAAGCAGGCCGCCGGTGCAGGACTCGGCGCAGGTAACGGTTTGACGGCGGCTGGTCAGGTGTTCGGCGATGGTTTGCAGATGGGACATGGCGGCTCCTTATGGAAAGGGTGGAATGGGGCGGGCGTTTGACCCGCCGGGTTTCAGACGGCCTGAAAGTTGAAATCAGTCTTTCGGCTGAATGAGGTGGACATCACATTGTGGGAATGGGATGTTGATGTTGGCTTCGCGCAGGTTTTCGACGACCTGCTCGTTCAAACCGAATCGGAATAAGGCCAAATCCGCTTCGTTCGTCCATGCCCAAAGCGTGATTTCGATGGCGCTGGCGGCGAGGTTGGTAATGTATACGACGGCAGGTCGTTCTTCGGTTTGAACACATAATGGATGCTCGGTTGCCGCTCTCAATACGGCGGCTTTGGCGGCTTTCAAGTCGCAGGTGTAATCGACGCCGACAACAACTTGGGCGCGGCACAGAGGCAGGGAGGAGCGGTTGGTGATGCTGTTGGTCATGACCACGCTATTGGGCAGGACGACTTCTTCGTTGTCCGGCGTACTCAAAGAGGTCTGCACCATTTTGATTTCGCGGACGATGCCTTCAAAACCGTTGACGCGGATAAAGTCGCCGACTTTAAACGGGCGGAACAGGATAATCAGCACGCCGGCGGCGAAGTTGGACAGTTGGTCTTTCAAAGACAAAGCCACAGCCAAGCCTGCGCCACCGATCAAGGCGGTCACGGAAGTGGTCGGAATGCCGAGTTTACCCAGTGCGGCGATGATGATGAGGATCAGTAGGCCGATGTTGGCGACGTTGCCGAGGAAGCTGACCAGTGTTTTATCGACTTTGGCGCGCGTCAGTGCGGCTTTCATCAGTGTCACCACGCGCGTGGCGACCCAACGGCCGATAAAGAAGATGGCTAAGGCGGCCAGCAGGTTCGTGCCGAAAGACATGCCGGTTTGGGCGAGTTGTTCCCAACCGGAGAAGGGGGAGAGGACTTGAAGATCGAAATTCATAATTGTGTGTGCGTGTGAAGTTGTTTAAAAGGACATTGTAAAACAAGGCCGTCTGAAAAACTAATGGATTTGGTTTTTCAGACGGCCTTGATGTGTTTTTAAGTTTTTCGGTTTAACGTAAAACAGTTTTGCTCCAACGGCTCACCCATTGTTTTTGTTTGGTGTTGATGTCGGCGCGGTTGGGGGAATCGCTGTGTTTCGGGGTTTGGGCAAACTCGAATACTTTGGGCAGCGGCGTGTTTTTGGCAGCCGGATAGACCCACATTTCGGCAGGCAGGGCTTGTTGCACTTCGCCGCTTTGCAGCCAGCTCACCAGTTTGGCCGCCAGCTCGGGCTGTTTTGCGCCTTTCAAAACGGCCGCGCCTTCAACTTGGCGGAATGTGCCGCCTTTGAGGAAGAGATTGCCGGTGGGCGGGGTGCTGTATTTGCCTTTGGAGTAGTGGACTTCGGCCGCCGGGCTGGTGGCATAGCTGACCACGAGGGGATAGGCGCCGCCGTTTTGGGTAAAGTCGGTGTAGTAGGCTTCGCTCCAGCCTTTGGCAACTTTCACACCGTTTTGGCGCATTTGTGCCCACCATTTGAACGCGCCTTCTTCACCCATGCCGCCGATGTTGGCCAAGAGGAAGGAGAGGCCGGGCGAGGATGTGGCGGGAGACGGGGTTACCAGAAGGTTTTTATATTCCGGTTTGGTCAGGTCTTGCAGGGTTTGCGGCAGGGGCAGTTTTTTCTGTTCAAACCATTTTTTGTCGTAGTTGATGGCGACATAGGCGT
>NZ_JBQCXF010000400.1:0-2738 GCF_051956635.1 Neisseria sp. P0022.S010
TTTTTGAATGTCTTTGGCTTCGATCGGGAGTTGTACGTCCATGATGTTCGTCTTTCCTTGTTTGTATTGGGTTTAAACGTATTCGGATGCGGGGCGCGGACTGTTTGCGCCGCCTTTAGGCTTCGTCGCTGTCGGCAAGCTGTTTTTCCAGCGTTTTGAGGCGTTTGTTCATTTCGCTCAAACGGTGGATATAAACGGCATTGCGCGCCCAGTCTTTGTAGCCCGACATCGGGAAAATACCGGCCAGATGCTGGCCGCTTTCGGTAATACTGTGGGTGACGGATGTACCGCCGCCGATGGTGGTTTTATCGGCAATTTCGATGTGTCCGACCGTGCCGACGCCGCCGCCGATAATACAATAATTGCCGATGGTAACGCTGCCGGAAATACCGGTTTTGGCGGCGATAACGGTGTGCGAACCGATTTTGCAGTTGTGGCCGATTTGGACTTGGTTGTCGATTTTGGTGCCGTTGCCGACGGTCGTGTCGCTCATTGCGCCACGGTCGATATTGGTGTTCGAACCGATTTCCACATCATCGCCCAGCGTGACTGCGCCGGTTTGCGGAATTTTAAACCATGAATCGCCGGCAAAGGCCAAGCCAAAACCGTCCGCACCGATGACGGCGCTGCTGTGGATTTCGACACGGTTGCCCAAAGTGCAGCCGTAATAGATGACGGAGTTGGGATGCAACACGACTTCATCACCCAACATGCAATCGTGTTGGACAACAGCATTGGCCAAAATACGGCAGCCTTCGCCCAATACGGCATTCGCGCCGATATAGGCATTCGCGCCGATTTCGCAGCTTGCCGGCACTTTGGCGCTTGCCTCGACAACGGCGGTCGGATGTACGCCGCCCTGTGCTTTGACAATCGGCGAGAACAATCGTGCCACTTTGGCAAAATAAAGATAAGGGTCGGCAGCCACAATCAGGTTGCGGCCTGCAAATTCGTCCGCGGCTTTCGGCGACACAATCACTGCGCCTGCCTGGCTGTCGTGTACTTCGGCTTTGTATTTCGGATTGGCCAAAAAGCTGATGTGTTCCGCCAGCGCCTGATCCAACGGACGGACGGCGGTAATGGCGATGTCTTTGCCTTTCCATTCGCCACCGAGCTGGGAAACGATTTGGGACAGGGTGTATGCTTGTGAAGTCATGATAATCTGCCGTCAAGATGTCAGGCCGTCTGAAAGATGCCGGTTTGGGTTTCAGACGGCCTTAGGTTTGTCTGTATGGTTATATTCGCTGCCGAGCAGGGTCAGTGAGCATTTAGGGCTTTGATAACGCTGTCGGTAATGTCATAGCGGCCGTTGACGTAAATCACGTCCTGCAAGATGAAATCGTAACCTTCGCGCTTGGCCAAATCGACGATGACGCGGTTGGCATTTTGCTGGAGCGCGGCGAATTCTTCATTGCGGCGTAGGTTGTAGTCTTCAGCCAACTCAGCCTGCTGCTTGCGGAATTTCTGTACCAGATTGCGCCATTTTTGGGTTTCCGCTTCCCTTTGGCTGTCGCTGAGCTTGTCGCCGCTCAGTTTTCGCTCCAAAGCCTCGCCTTCCTGCTGCAGCTTTTGCAAGGCGGTTTGACGGCTTTTGAACTCTTTTTCCAAAGTCATCTGAATGTTTTGTGCCTGCTTGGATTCCTGATAAACGCGCTCGGTATTGATAAAACCGATTTTCTGCACGCCATCCGCCGCCGCTTGCGGCAACAGCACGAAACCCGGCAGGGCTACGGCGAGGACACGGAGGGTGTCGGCTATTTTACTCATGATAAAAATCCTTGCTTGAAAACAAACGGGCGGTTTGCAATAAGCTTACCGCCAATCTGCCATGAAGCCGTCTGAAACGGACAAACCGGGTTTCAGACGGCCTAAACATCATCAGAATGTCGTACCGAGTTGGAATTGGAAGCGTTGGATTTCGTCGCCTTCTTTTTTCTTAATCGGGTAAGCATAACTGAACTTCATCGGACCCAGCGGAGAGAGCCAGGTCACGGCAGCACCGGCAGAGTAACGCAATTCGTTTTTGAATGTCGATTTGTGCGTTGTGCCTACGCCGTACACGTTTTGGGACACGCCATTGGAATTGCTGCTGCTGCCGTCGTTGTAGGTTTTGCCGTCCCACACGCTGCCCGCATCGGCAAACAGGCTCAGACGGACGGTACGCGAGTCTTTAATGCCCGGCATTGGGAAGAGCAACTCTGCGGAAACGTTGGCTTTTTTGTTACCGCCGTAGCTGATTTTCTCGCCGTATTCGTCATAAACTTTCGGGCCCAGCGTACCGCTTTCAAAGCCGCGGACAGAGCCTAAGCCGCCGCCGTAGAAGTTTTCAAAGAACGGCATGGTTTTGGTTTTGCCGTAGCCGTTGCCATAACCGACTTCGCCACCCAGCATCAGCGTGAAATCTTTGCTCAACGGGAAGAACCAAGTTTGGTTGTGGGTCAGGGTGTAGTATTGCAGGTCGCTGCCCGGCAAAGCGATTTCGCCGTTTACGCCGGTCAGGTAACCGCGGGTCGGCCACAAGGCATTGTCGGTTTTGTTGCGGCCCCAGCCGATGGTACCTTTGTACAACCAGCCTTTGAAGCTACCTACGCCGCTGCCGTCGCCTTTACCGTATTGGTTGATAAAGTCGGCATAGCGTTTAGGCGCGCCTTTGTAGGTGTTCACGGTCAGACGCTCTGCGGCCAAACCGAAGTTCACACGGTCATATTCGGTAACCGGAATACCGATACGCAAACCGC
>NZ_JBQCXF010000401.1:0-2736 GCF_051956635.1 Neisseria sp. P0022.S010
T
Organism: Neisseria sp. P0022.S010; assembly: GCF_051956635.1. Taxonomy (NCBI): domain Bacteria; kingdom Pseudomonadati; phylum Pseudomonadota; class Betaproteobacteria; order Neisseriales; family Neisseriaceae; genus Neisseria; species Neisseria sp. P0022.S010. Next base: position 2 of record NZ_JBQCXF010000401.1, read on the forward strand.
CTGAAAGGTTTTTCAGACGGCCTTTTTTCTTTTTCAAAGAGTGGACAAATTTCAAAGAAGTGTTTTATAAATCATCTTCAAAATCCAAACGCTTGTTCTATCCTAATCATTTATATTCAAAGATTACAAGCTCAATCTCATCCTCGCCAATAGAGATAGCGTTTTTATATGGACACAAGATGCCGTCTGAAACAATATCACGCTATTCATAAAGTGAATCAATTTTTTCCTTTTTATCCCATTAAAACCGACGTCATACTAAGCGATCCCGCAATCAAATTATCATTGAAAAACGTAATAGGATCATCCGGTTCGCGTAATGCCATATGTAAAGCAAGGGCAAGTAATGATCCGGCGTTGGCACAGAAAGCTCGGCCTTTTCGCCTAGCTGATCATAATGCACCAAAGTTTCATCACCTCGTGTTGCAAGTGTTGCGCAGCTATCAGTATTATGCGGTTAACAAAATTGCCGACACGGTGGCAAAAACAGATTGAACGGCGGGCAATCAGCGCGGCGGCTATATTTGGCATACCACCGGCTCGGGCAAAACGATGTCAAGTTTTAAATCGGCGCAGCTAATCAGCCGCCGCAAAGATGCGGATAAGGTGATTTTCTTGCTCGACCGTATTGAGCTGGGCAAGCAATCGCTGGAGGAATATCAGAATTTTGCCGACAGCAAGGATGATGTGCAGGCAACGGAAAACACCGCCATTTTGCTCGCCAAACTGAAAAGTAAACAAGACCGCGACCGCTTGATCGTTACCTCCATTCAAAAAATGAGTAATATCAAGGCGGAAGAAGGAGTCAATGAGGCTGACATCGAGCAAATCAGCAGCAAGCGGCTAGTGTTTATTATTGACGAAGCCCACCGCACCACTTTTGGCGATATGCTGCTCACCATTAAGCACACTTTCCCCAATGCGCTTTTCTTTGGCTTTACCGGCACGCCGATTGAGGAAGAAAACGCCAGGAAAAATTCCACTACGGCGACCATTTTCGGCAATGAGCTGCACCGCTATTCCATCGCAGACGGCATTCGCGATGAAAATGTGCTGGGCTTTCACCCCTTCCATATCCGCACCTTTAAAGACAGTGATTTGCGCCGCGCCGTCGCCCTGCAAGAGGCCAAAGCAGCGGATGAAAGCGAAGTGTTCGCCAGTGAAGCGAACAAGAAAATCTACAACCGCTTTATGAACGATGTGCCGATGGCGGGCAAGTATGATAAGAACGGCAAATATCAAAAAGGCATTGAGGATTATGTGCCGAATGCGCAATATCAAGAATCGGAACATGTTAATGCGGTGATTGGCGATATGCTGGAGAATTGGCAGCGACTTAGCCAAGGCAAAAAATATCATACCATTTTTACCACCAGTTCCATTCCCGAAGCGGTCAATTATTATCGCCTAATTAAAGCCAGAAATTCCGGGCTGAAACTGACCGCTCTTTTCGATCCGAATATCCTTAATGATGGACAGGGCAGTGATAAGGAAGAATGGATTGCTGAAATTCTGGCCGATTACAACGCCCAATTCAATACAAGTTTCGGCTATGCCTCTTACGCCCAATTTAAAACGGACTTGTCCGACAGGCTGTCGCATATCAATGCGTATAAAAGAATCAAGCCCGACGAGCAGCTGGATTTGTTGATTGTGGTCGATCAGATGCTGACAGGCTTCGACAGTAAATGGATCAATACGCTCTATTTGGACAAGATTTTGGACTACGCCAACTTGATTCAGGCGTTTTCCCGCACCAACCGCCTGTGCGACAAAACCGATAAGCCTTTTGGTTTAATCCGCTATTACCGCAAGCCGCACACAATGCAACAAAACATTGAGCGTGCCGTAAAACTTTATTCGGGCGACCGTCCAATGGGGCTGTTTGTGGATAATTTGGATAAGGTTATCCATAAAATGAATGTCTGCTTTGCCGAGATTGCCGATATTTTCAAACGGGCGGGAGTGGCAGATTTTGCAACCAATCCTAATGATGCAACTGCTTGCGCGAAGTTCGTCAAGCTGTTCAACCAGCTCAACGATCACTTGCAAGCTGCCCGGCTGCTGGGCTTTGTGTGGGAAAAATCAAGCTATGACGTGGTGCAGGAAGACGACAGCGTGATCACTGCCATACTCAATTTCGATCAAGAGACCTACGATAAACTGCTTGCACGTTATAAAGATTTGTTTAAAGAAAGTCCAAGCAATGGTGGCGGTAGCGATGATGTGCCATTTGATTTGGGTTCGCACATCAACGAAATCGAAACCGACAAAATTGATCAAAATTATATGAACGCCCGTTTTGAAAAATGGCTTAAAACCATCGGCGGCATAGAAGAAGCTGCTGCACTTGAGGAGCTACACCATTCTTTTGCTACGCTTTCTAAAGAAGATCAAAAATTTGCTGAGTTGTTTTTACACGATGTGCAATCCGGCGATATCAAGCTTGATCCAAATTTAGCATTAAGTGATTACATCACCACGTACAAACAAAAAGATGCCAATGATAAGGTACTAAAAATAATTAAAGATTTAGGGCTAGATGGAGATTTGCTACGTGCACTGTTGGCAAGAAAATATACCAGAGAAAATTTGGACTTAGGCAGACTAAATGACCTAAAAGAAACAGTCGATAGGGAAAAAGCCAAAGTTTATTTTAACGAAGAACGTATATTTTATTTAAATATACGGATTGATGAATTTCTAAGGGAACTAATTACAAGATAGTTATTGCC
>NZ_JBQCXF010000402.1:0-2732 GCF_051956635.1 Neisseria sp. P0022.S010
TTTCCAAAGAAATCGGTTTGATTTTGTCGGCTTGGCCTTCGCAACCGAATGCGAGGTAGCGGTCAAGACAGATTTGTTTCATGGCTTCGACGGTTTTGCTCAAGTATTTGCGCGGGTCGAATTCGGATGGGTTTTCTGCCATGAAGCGGCGGATGGCACCGGTAGAGGCGAGACGCAAGTCGGTATCGATGTTGACTTTGCGGACACCGTGTTTGATGCCTTCGACGATTTCTTCAACCGGTACGCCGTAGGTCTCACCGATTTTGCCGCCGTGTTCGTTGATGACTTTCAGCCATTCTTGCGGAACGGAGCTGGAGCCGTGCATCACGATGTGGGTGTTCGGCAGGGCTTGGTGGATTTCTTTGATGCGGTCGATACGTAATACATCGCCTGTGGGCGGACGGGTAAATTTGTATGCGCCGTGGCTGGTGCCGACGGCAATAGCCAATGCGTCAACGCCGGTATCTTTAACGAAACGTACGGCATCCTCAACGCTGGTCAGCATTTGGTCGTGGGAAAGTTTGCCCACTGCGCCGACACCGTCTTCTTCGCCGGCTTCGCCGGTTTCGAGGTTGCCCAATACGCCGATTTCGCCTTCAACTGACACGCCGCAAGCGTGGGAGAAGTTAACCACGGTACGGGTGGCGTTGACGTTGTATTCGTAAGAAGAAGGGGTTTTGCCGTCTTCCATCAGCGAGCCATCCATCATTACAGAGGAGAAGCCCAGTTGGATGGAGCGTTGGCACACGTCAGGAGATGCGCCGTGGTCTTGGTGCATCACGACAGGGATGTGCGGGAATTCTTCGACTGCGGCCAAAATCAGATGGCGCAGGAATGGGGCACCTGCGTATTTGCGTGCGCCTGCGGATGCTTGAACGATAACGGGGGCGTTAACTTGGTCGGCCGCCTCCATGATGGCGCGCATCTGTTCGAGGTTGTTAACGTTGAATGCGGGCAGACCGTAGCTGTTTTCGGCTGCATGGTCCAATAATTGGCGCATGGATACGAGTGCCATGAGGAGCTCCTGAAGTAGTGAAGGGTAAATTTATCCGATAAATTATAATGTTTTTTGAAATGAAAGACTACAAGCTGTTACATTGTTTTTATATATTAACGAACAAGGTCTCGGTTTATAATGGCGTGGTATTGAAAACGGGTGTGCAAAATGGATAGGATTTCGGTGGCCGAATGTGATAAGCCTTTGTTTCAGACGGCCTTGACGGTGCAGGTAGGCGATGTGAACTATGGCGGTCATCTGGCGAACGATGCGGTGTTGCGTTTGTGCCATGAAGTGCGGATGCGTTGGCTGGCGGCGTTGGGTTGGAGCGAAATGGATGCCGGAGGGGCAGGCCTGATTATGGTGGATGCGGCGGTGCAGTATTTGGCGCAAGGTCATCATGGCGATGAGCTGTCGGTAGAAATGGGGACGGCGGGTATGGCCGGAGTGGGCTTTTCTTTACTGTACCGTATCCGCAGGATTTCAGATGGCCTTGTGTTGGCGAAAGTGCAGACAGGCATGGTGTGTTTCGATTATGGCAAGCAACGAGTTTGCCGTCTGCCTTCGGCATTGAAAACGGCATTGGAGGCCGTCTGAAATGGCGGAATCAAACCATTTTGCGCTTCATCTTGAACGCTATCTGAAAACCTTGTTGCAACAAGGCAGGTCGGAGCATACCGTTTCCACTTATCGGCGCGATTTGAGTGAGTTGATGCGCCTGTTGCCCGATAATCTTAAAAACGGCCTGCCGACGCGCCGCGATTTTGTGGCGGTATTGAAAAAGCTGTCGCAAAAGGGCTTGAGTGAAAGCAGCTTGGCGCGGAAATTGTCGGTATGGCGGCAGTATTGCAGTTGGCTGGTGCAGATAGAAGTCATGGAAAGCGACCCGACATTTAATATGAAAGCGCCGCGCCTGCCCGAACGCCTGCCCAAAGCACTGCCGCAAGAACCTTTAAACCATATCCTTGACCATGCGCCTGTTGATGATGAGTTGGACGTGCGCGATAAGGCCATGTTTGAATTGATGTATGGCAGCGGTTTGCGTCTAAGCGAGATACAAGGTTTGAATCTGGACGATATCGTCTTGGACGAAGGCTGGGTCAGTGTGAATGGTAAAGGCGGCAAGCAGCGGCAAGTGCCTTTGGTGGCTAAAAGTATTGCGGCATTGCGTGATTATTTGGCAGTGCGTATTGTCAAAGAGGGCGAACTGGCCTTGTTTACCAATAAGAACGGCGGCAGGCTGGGGCAACGTCAAATCCAAAAACGCCTGCAGGCGTGGGCAGTGCGTGTGGGCAGTGCCAGCCATATTTCTCCGCACATGATGCGCCACAGCTATGCAACCCATCTTTTACAGGCATCGGGCGATATCCGTGCTGTGCAGGAATTGTTGGGGCACAGCAACCTTTCTGCTACGCAAGTTTATACGAAGCTGGACTTTGACCATTTGGCGCGTGTTTATGATGAGGCGCACCCAAGGGCGAAACGGAAAAAATAATTTTGTTTGAGTCAGGCCGTCTGAAAGAATGTTTTCAGACGGCCTGATGTTTTATGGATAAAAAATACAGATGATTTGAAACCATTTGAATTTTTATCGGTCTGATGAAGTTTCAATATTGGTCTGATGTGCGGATGGCATAAAGATTGTAAGAGACGATGGCTTTTGCAATACCGTTTATCTTTTCAGATGACCGCTTGTTTGATAATATTAGTAATGAGAGCTAATATCATATTATGA
>NZ_JBQCXF010000403.1:0-2730 GCF_051956635.1 Neisseria sp. P0022.S010
AGAAAATACCGGCCGCACCAAAAACCAAATGACGGTATTGCCAAACACTGTGTTTGCCATCATGGTTATGTTCGCTCTCTTCTTCGGCAATTTTACGCGCATCAGGCAAACGAATCATTTTGACAAACACAGCCAAAATAATCAGTAAACCGGCCAACCCTAAATACGGAATTTGAACGGAAGAAATTTGCTCGGCTTTGCTGACAGTCTGTGTCGCATCAGCCAAAATCAGGAATGCGCCGATTTGCGGAGCAATGGTCGTACCCAAAGAGTTAAATGCCTGAACCAAAGTCAGTGTTGCAGATTCTTTACCTGGTTTGGACAGCAAAGTCACATAAGGGTTACCCGCTACTTGCAACAGTGTTACACCTGAAGCCAAAATGAACAGCGCACCCAAGAAAGTAGGATAAGAATGGCTGCCGGCGGCAGGATAGAACAACAGACAACCGATAGCAGTCAATAAGAAACCGCCGATCACACCGTTTTTATAGCCAATTTTGCCGACCAAATAACCCATAGGAATCGACATAATCGCGTAAGCGGTAAAGAAGCAGAACTGAATCAGCATCGCCTGAACATAAGTCAGATCAAAAATATCTTTCAGATGCGGAATCAGGATATCGTTCATGCAGGTAATGAAACCCATCATGAAGAAGAGCGTGGTCAGGACGACCAGTGCAGGAGTATGATTTTGTTGTGAATGCACAGACATGATTTGCCTTTCGTTTTGTTAAGACTCGCTAAAAAATGAGCTTGAAGCAGTTCATTAAGCTTAACACCCATTAACAGCCGACAGTATCATATTGATATTTCGTTACTTTGAAAACTATTTTCTGACATCTGACTACATTACCTTTCAGCCGTTTAATTTTAAAAAATTAAATAATATTGGTTTTATATTTTTATACTTTGAAAAATATAGGCATAATCTCCTTTTAAATCCTGCTATTTCTTTTTTACAATACTAATTGATATAACTCAAAAAATGTCCCTACTTTACGCTTACCTAGCCTTGATTGCTTCTGCTTTCACTTCAGCCACACTACTTCCAGGCACATCCGAGGCGGCATATGCCGCATTTGTGTACCAATATCCGCAACATGCCCTCGGCGCATGTTTGTGTGCCAGTTTGGCGAATGGCTTGGGCAGTATGGTTTCGTATTACATGGGCAGAATGTTTCCGGCCAAGAGAAGGCCGTCTGAAAAAGTATTGGCGCGTATACAAAGATGGGGGATTTGGCCGCTATTGTTCGCATGGCTGCCGATTATCGGCGATGCCCTCCCCATTGCCGCAGGCTGGCTCAGGCTCAATTCTTTGCATTGCGCCATCATTCTGATTGCAGGCAAACTGCTGCGCTATGCCATGATTTATTGGGGAATGAGCGCAGTTGCCAGATAAACTTCGACAGCCAAAAATAAAGGCCGTCTGAATGATTCAGACGGCCTTTGCCTTTAATTCGACAATTACAAAACTTTCACAATGCTTTCGCACAGGTAGTCGATGTTGTCATCGGTAATTCCTGCAACATTAATGCGGCCGGAGCGGACGGCATAAATGGCAAACTCGTTTTTCAAACGGTCGACTTGTTCGGGGGTCAAGCCGCTGAAAGAGAACATACCGTTTTGTTCGATAATGAAATCAAAGTCTTGGGTTGCACCTTTGACCTTGAGCAGCTCGACAAATTTTTGGCGCATGGCTTTGATGCGGCCGCGCATTTCATCGAGTTCGGCAATCCATTGTGCTTTCAAATCATCATTTTTCAACACCAGCGCAATGGTGTTCGCACCGTGTGAAGCAGGGTTGGAATACAAGGTACGGATGATGGTTTTGACTTGGCTGTGAGCGCGGGCTGCTGTTTCTTCATCTTCGGCCACCAAAGTGAACGCGCCGACGCGCTCGTTGTACATACCGAAGTTTTTGGAATAAGAGCTGGCAATCAGCAATTCTGTATTGTGTTTCAAGAACACGCGCAAGCCGTAGGCATCTTCTTCCAAACCATTGCCGAAGCCTTGGTAGGCAAAGTCAAACAGTGGCAACCAGCCTTTTTCGGCAGAAAGTTTTGCCAGAGTTTCCCATTGTTCGGGCGTAGGGTCGATGCCGGTAGGGTTGTGGCAGCAGCCGTGCAGCAGGACGATGTCGCCTTTTTGCGCTTGGCTCAAGTCTTCAATCATGCCGTCCCAATCCAAACCGTGTTTGGCGGCATCATAGTAGCGATAAGATTTGTCTTGGATACCGACTGCTTTGGCGATGGCGTTGTGGTTAGGCCAAGTCGGATTGGAAATCCAGATGGTTTGCGCGTTCAACTGACGTTTGGCAAACTCGGCGGCAATACGCAATGCGCCTGTACCGCCAAGGCTTTGCGCTGTTTTGGCACGACGGCTGGCAATGATTTCGTGGTCTTTGCCAAACAGCAGGATTTGGGTTTGCTCGTTGTAGTCGGCAACGCCGTCGATGGTCAGGTAGTTTTTGGTTGTTTCGCTTTCCAACAGGCGTTTTTCAGCCTCTTTGACAGCTTTGACAATAGGCGTCGCACCGGTTGCGTCTTTGTACACGCCGATACCGAGGTTGACTTTCTCCGGACGGGTTTCGGCTTTAAACGCCTCGCCCAAACCTAAAATCGGATCAGCAGGAGCAGCTTCGATATGCTTGAAGAACATGATTTTTCTCTTTACAAGTAGTAAAACGGTTGAAGAAATACAAACTTAGTGCGATTTTACGCCGTTTCAGGC